>JBCBWB010000031.1:0-34307 GCA_039817275.1 Cyanobacteria bacterium J06648_1
GTCGCGGCGATCGCAATTGTAATATCGCCTTTCTTTGGTGCGAGTGCGATCGCTCGGCTGAAAAGATCTCAGTCTCAAGGGCAACCGCGAAAATAAGCCGTCATCTATGGGAATATGATTAACTGTAAATATTTTTGGTGACTACAAATATTTGATGCTCGAAAGCCAAGCTGAATCGAACTCAGGATCTAGGGAAAATGACAGTGTCGCCAATAACTGTCCTCCAATATCTGACCCTAGCTGGACTATAGACGATAGTACTAGGCTTTATAACATTCAAGGTTGGGGTGAACCCTATTTTGGCATTAATCAGCAGGGGAACGTTACGGTATCGCCTCAAGGTGCGAAGGGCAAACCCCTGGAATTATTAAAAATAGTTGAATCATTAACGCAGGAAGGATTAGAGCTGCCGTTGTTGATTCGTTTTCCTGAGATTTTGGCAGATCGTTTAGCCAGACTACATCAATGTATGGAGCAGGCGATCGCTCGCTATAGTTATCGGGGAGATTATCAGGGAGTCTTTCCCGTTAAGTGCAATCAAAATCGTCAGCTGATTGAGACCGTAGTTAGCTGTGGTAAGCCCTACCAGTATGGCTTAGAAGCAGGCTCCAAAGCCGAGTTAATGATCGCCCTGGCTTGTTTACCGATAGCGGCAGCAACATCACCACTATTACTGTGCAATGGCTACAAGGATCGCCAGTATCTGGAAATGGCTTTGCTGGCAACAAAACTTGGACATCAGCCAATCATTGTGATCGAACAGCCACAGGAGCTAGAACTGTTGCTAAGTATAGGTCGTGAATTAGACATCTCGCCTCGGATTGGTGTACGAGCGAAGTTAAATGCCAAGGGTAACGGTCGCTGGGGAGATTCTACGGGCGATCGCGCCAAGTTTGGTCTGACCGTGCGGGAAATAGTCCAGATTGTCGAGAAACTTACTAGCCTGAAGCAGCTGCACTGTTTGCAGCTACTGCATTTTCATATCGGCTCCCAGATTTCGGCGATCAGCGTGATCAAAAACGCCATTCGAGAAGCCAGTCAGATCTATGTGCAGCTAGTCAAGTTGGGAGCAAGCATGGTCTATCTCGATGTTGGTGGTGGATTAGCCGTCGATTATGATGGCTCAAAAACTAGTGTTCCAGCTTCGAAAAACTACAATATGCAAAACTATGCCAATGATATTGTGGCGCAGGTAAAAGATGCTTGTGATCAGGAGCAGATTAATCATCCTACTTTAGTTAGTGAAAGTGGTCGGGCAGTTATAGCCCATCAATCAGTATTATTATTTAATGTTTTGGGCAAGAGTCAGGTATCCTCGCAAACGCTGGCTCCTCCCCAGGCAGACGCGCCCTTAGTAATCAAAAACTTTTGGTCAACTTACCAAGAGATCAATCCCGCTAATCTGCAAGAAAGTTATCATGATGCAGTTCAGTTTAAGCAAGAAGCATTAAGCCTGTTCAACTTTGGCTATCTGAGTTTGCTAGAGCGATCGCAAGCAGAAGAACTTTATTGGACTTGCTGTAGTCAAATAGCCGATATGCTGCCAGAAACAGAAGATATTCCTGATGAATTGACGGCGCTGCCGCAGATCATGGCGCCGACCTACCATATCAATTTATCAATCTTTCGCTCTATTCCCGATAGCTGGGCGATCGACCAGCTATTTCCGATTATGCCGATTCATCGTCTTCAGTCACAGCCCGAGGTGAAGGCAGTTCTGGCAGATATTACCTGTGATAGCGATGGCAAAATAGATCGGTTTATTAATCGCAAAAATACCCAGAAAATCTTAGAGCTGCATCCCATTGAGCATCAATCCCCAACCCCTTATTACCTGGGACTGTTTCTGGTGGGAGCATACCAAGAAATCATGGGCAATCTACATAATCTCTATGGCGATACCAATGTAGTGCAAATTACCAGCACCAGCACTGGCTATCAAGTAGAATCGGTAGCCCCAGGAGACAGCATCAAAACAGTCTTAGAACGTTTGCAGTATGAGAGTCAAGATTTGCTGCAAACCATGAGACATCAGGCCGAGTTGGCTTTGCAAAATCAGCAGATTGCAGCGCCAGAAGCCAAAAAACTACTCGACAACTACGGTAGCACCTTAGATAGCTATACCTATCTCAAGGTTTAAATGAGCCTGGCAGGCGAGAATAAAAAATTAAATTAGACAAAAAATTATCCAAGATATTTTAAAAAAATCTTAAGCTCAAATAGAGAAAGCTACAGAGGAATGTAAGATATACCTGTTCATACATAGTTCCTTGTCTGAGAGGAGTTGTATTTAGCAAATCATCTTCAATCAAGTTGCTATCTATAGCTGCAATAAATCGAACATATGACCGACCCTGGTTTAGAAAAATTGCTTCAGCGCCTAAATCAAAGTCTGACTGAAGATTTGTTGGTTCAAAGCGTCACCGACAATATTAGACAAAAGCTCGATGTTAATCGGGTAGTTTTATACTACTTTTACCGACAGTGGGAAGGTCGTGTCACTTTTGAATCTTTGAGTTCCAGTCACTATTCTATTCTTGGCTCAACTGGGCCAGACGACTGCTTTAACGGCGAATATGCCGCCCTATATCAGCATGGTCGTGTGAGTGCGATCGCCAATATTGAAACGGCAGCGATCGCTGAGTGCCATCGTGATTTTTTGCAGACGATAGAGGTTAAGGCGAACTTAGTTGTGCCGATCCTACCGACTTCTGGCTTATGGGGTTTATTGGTTGCTCACCACTGTCAGCATGCTGTTGATTGGACACAGGAGCAAATAACTGTAATCCAGGCAGGTGCCAATATTCTGGCTCGCTCAAAAACTATTACTGGATAACCAAAGCTCAAGGGCGATCGCCATAACCATTGTTTGATTTAGAGCGGTCGCCTTTAATTGTCTTTAATTATTTTGATTTAGAAGTGATTGATTTACACCAATTAGAAACCTGTACCGTTGGCATCAACTCCAATTAGCTGATCCAAGTCAGACTCAGAAAGAGGATCGCCACCAAGATTGTCATATTGCTGAATCGCTGCCCCCGCAAATGGCGCATTGTAGCTTGTACCCACTTCATTTGTGACCCAATCAGTCCGAACATCATTATGAGAGAAATCATCCACAGAACTAGGACCACCGACTACTGCACCGTAGAGTAGGTTATCGTTCTCACGACCACTATTATCCATCGGTACCGTACCAGCAGAACCCCTGTGGTGAGTGCGTTTAGCATAGTTGTCGCCAAATCCGACCACGTAGCTAAAGTTAGCTGGGTTGTCTCCCAAAACATAGTCAGTCTGGTTGTTGGCAAACTCACTGTAGCGAGAATTCGCCTCCACGTGGTCGTTATACCACTCGGCAGAGTAAGCCGCCGACATAGTGAGGGGGACCGAAGCCCAGTTCGCCCGATGAGCAAAACCACCGCTGGTATAATTGACGCTACCTCTACCCTCAACCCAGGTATCGAGCCAGTTCTTAGTCTGATTCTTAAAGAAGGGGTCACTACTTTCTTTGGCTAGTAGAGTTGCTGCCGCATAAGAATGGTCGTCCGTAGCGTAAGACCAGTCACCCAAGCCACCAACTTCGTTCTTAAAGTAGTTTTCTGCCTTACTCAGATATTTCGAGTCTCCCGTAGCTCGGTATAACCAGGCTCCACCCAAAGCTAGTTCATCACTATCGCCACTCCAGCTAGTGTAAAAGGGAGAAGCTTGAGGCACAGAGTCTGAATACTTACCACGGTAGTTTTCGGCAAACTCATAGAGCGCCTCGGCATTTTTGATTAGTTCATCGGCATAAGCATCATCCGTACCGCGGAAGAGAACCGCCGCCGATGCCAGAGCCGATGCTGTACCTGCTGCCGCATCCGAACCAGGACGACTGCGATCAATGGAAAAGGAAGGACGAGCGGTTTTGTTGGCAATTTCCTCAGCGGGAACCCAGTGCTGGTGGTCAGTTCGATCTCCTACCTGCACCCACAGACGCTCGGTGTTGCCCGACCCATCCATTTCGTGAGCTTTGAGGAACCAGTCCGTACCCCACTTGACGGCTTCGAGGAGTTCGTCAAGCTGCCCCGATTGAGCATAAGCTTGTTTGTAGTCTGCCCCACCCCAAGCCAGCATCGTGTTGCTGAATGCCATAGGTTGAATAAACTTGATGTGGTCTCCCGCATCGAAGTAGCCGCCATTAAGGTCGCGTCCGACATCGCTACCGTCTCTGGTGGTGGCATCCGAGCGCCATTCTAAACGGTTGTCGGCGGGCAGGGGACCAGAGCGATTGGCTTCTAAGAAGAGGAAGTTTTTCTGTACTGCTTCACCGTAGGCAAACTGTCCTTGTTGTCCCACTGACTGTCCACCACTGTTGGGGATATTGACGGGAGCCGAAATGGCAGAACTAATCGGGGCGCTAATCGGGGCGCTGATGGGTTCAGGGGTAATTACCTCAACCGCATCACTAAACACTGGATTTAAGGCATTTTGCCCACCGTCATTGACAATAAAAATTGGCTTGATGGATTCACCTGACTCTAAGCTTGCCTGGTCGTTTTGCCCTTGAATAGTGTAGTTGCCGTTGCCGTTATCAATTAAGTCGGCGCCATAGGTCTCTTGAATGCTGTAGGGTAGGCTAAAATCAACTTGCCAATTGTTGGCGTTAGATTCGGCTTTAATTTCTACCTCTAGTTTATAGCCACCTTCCCAGTCTTCAGTAATTGATGGTGCAGCACTGATGGAGCCTGACATCTCTGGCTCAACTACGGGAGTTTCTTCTACAGCCACTACTGGTTCGGGTTCGACAACGGGAATAGAAGCTACGAGAGTTTCGACTACTGGAGCTGCTTCTTCAATCACAACTGGTTCTGATTCAATTGCTGGCACAGGTTCGTCCATTGCCGAACTATCAGTAAGGCTAAATTCCATTGCCTGTTGTCCGCCATCTTCGAGAATAAATATTGGCTTGAGAGATTGCCCTGAAGCGAGATTAGCCTGGTCGTTTTGTCCTTTGATGGAGTAGTTGCCGTTGCCGTTATCGATCAAATCTGCGCCGTAAACTTCTTTAATGCTGTGAGGTGTATTGAAGTCTACCTGCCAGTCTGTAGCGTTAGATTCGGCAGTCAGGTTTAGTTCTAATTTATAGCCACCTTCCCAATCTTCCGTAATTGCCGATTGAGCCGTGATTTTAGCTGGCGTTTCTGATTCAACTACAGGTGCTTGTTCCGCAACCATAACTGCTTCTGGCATCATTGGAGCAGGCTCGCCCATCGCCGAACTATTGGTAATGTTGAATTCCATTGCCTGCTGTCCGCCATCTTCGAGAATAAATATTGGCTTGAGAGATTGTCCCGAAGCGAGATTAACCTGGTCGTTTTGTCCCTTGATGGAGTAGTTACCGTTACCGTTGTCGATTAAATCTGCGCCGTAAACTTCTTTGATGCTGTGAGGTGTATTGAAGTCTACCTGCCAGTCTATAGCGTTAGATTCGGCAGTCAGATCTAGTTCTAATTTATAGCCGCCATCCCAATCCTCGGTAATCTGGCTCTTGGCATCAATTACTTGGCTAGATTGAGTAGCAGATTCCATCGTATCAGCAAAGATAAATTGTGGTGCTACAGGAGCAGATTGAGAACTATTGCCTTCATCAATAATGAAAATTATTTCTGTTTTACTACCCGCAGTCATTGATTCATTCCAGCTTTCCCCAGAGATATAGGTTTTGCCAGCTTCTTGAGTCAATTTAGCGCCATAAACCTGATCTATTCGATAATCACTAGGGATATCTATGCCTATTTTCCAGTCATTTGCATCTTTTATTGCTTCTAGATCCATAACTATTCCATGGCTACCACCCCAGTCATCAGTAATTACAGGATTGAGCTTAAAAGTTTCTTTATTAACTAGCATATTATTCATTATTATTTAATAGAGTTGATGTAAAAGAGCTAAAAATATTTACTGTTTAATTTGCTTTTGATTCTTTGAGAGTTGAAAATGCAATTTAAAAATCAAGATTGCTAATTACACTTTTGTTTACCAATGAACTAACTTTATCTCTACTTAATATGAGGTTAGGGTGAAGTGAATAACCGAAAAGAGGTGAGAACGATCACAAAAAAAATCGATCTCGTAGCGGAGATCGGCTAGCTTGCTTATGAAGTAAGAAGTTGCCAGTTTGGAGGGCTTTTGGCGATTGAAACAATTAAACGTGATTGATCTGGGGTAGCAAAGCTGTCGTTATGGCTGAATTAATAAGTACTTTCCTGCCTTGGCACTTCACTACAGCGTCATTTCGATTCACTGTCTGATTTATCGTTTTTTCATATATAGTTTGTGATCGTCCTTCATCATGAATTTAAATTTGCGATCGCCAAGCAAAAAAAAGTAGCCAGGTAATGTCTGTTTCACCTGGCTACTCTGAAAATTATTATTGCTATATGGTCAAATATTGTCTGGCGATCTCCTTTTTGATTTCCTAACTACCGCTTAATGCGGCTTGAGTCTGACGACGATCTATCTTCAAAATCAGAACGCCAAGGGGAGGCAAACAAAGATCTAGTGAGTAGGGCATATTATGGAAAGACCAATCATCTGTCCACTTACCGCCATAATTACCCATGTTGCTGCCGCCATATTTACTAGCATCACTATTGAATATTTCGGTATAGAAACCTTTTTCAGGAACGCCAATACGATAATGGCTATGGGGCTGTGGGGTAAAGTTACAAACCGCAATTACAAATTCATTAGGGTCTTTGCCTCGACGAATAAACGCCACTACGCTATGACGGTTGTCGCTACAGTCGATCCACTGGAAACCCTCTTCTTCAAAGTCGCGACTGTATAATGCAGGCTCATTTTTGTAAACGCCGTTGAGATCGGCGAAGAACTGCTTCAGGGTTTTGTGGTGATGATACTGCAACAAATCCCATTCTAAATCTGCCCAGACGTTCCACTCACTCCATTGAGCAAACTCCATGCTCATAAACATTGTCTTTTTACCTGGATGGGTAAACATGTAGCCAAATAAACAGCGTACGTTGGCAAACTTTTGCCATTCATCCCCAGGCATCTTGCCGATAATATTGCTCTTACCGTGAACAATCTCGTCATGAGACAGCGCCAGCATATAGTTTTCACTGTGGTGATACCACATACTGAAAGTCAAATTGTTTTGATGAAACTGTCTGAACCAGGGATCCATGTTGAAATAATCCAACATATCGTGCATCCAGCCCATGTTCCACTTCATGTTGAAGCCCAGACCACCAGTATAGGTAGGCCAAGACACCATCGGCCAGGAAGTAGATTCTTCGGCGATCGACAGTACCCCAGGATAGTAGCTAAAAAGAAGACTGTTAACCTGACGCAAGAAATCAGCCGCCTCAATATTCTCGCAACCACCATATTCGTTCGCAATCCACTCCCCGTCTTTACGGCAGTAGTTCAAATAGAGCATCGAGGCAACTGCATCTACTCGAATGCCGTCGATATGATATTTGTCAAACCAGAAAAGGGCATTAGCAACCAGAAAGTTACGCACCTCATTGCGACTATAGTTAAAGACTAGAGTACCCCATTCCTTATGCTCTCCCTTACGGGGATCGCCATGTTCGTAGAGATGAGTCCCATCAAAGAATGCCAGACCATGACCATCCTTGGGAAAGTGACCAGGAACCCAGTCAACAATTACGCCAATCCCATTCTGATGACACTGATCTACAAAGTACATCAAATCTTCAGGATTGCCGTAGCGGGAAGTTGGAGCGTAGTATCCTGTTACCTGGTAGCCCCAAGAACCATCAAAAGGGTGTTCGGCAATCGGCAAAACTTCGATATGGGTGTAGCCCAATTCCTTGACGTAGGGAATTAACTTATCTACCAGTTCGTAATAGCTCAAAAAGCGTGCTTCTTGTTTCCATTCAGAAACGGCGATCGCTTCACCCTCTCCTCCTAGCAACTTCATCGGTTCATCTGCCGAACCATGCATCCAAGAACCCAAGTGCAGTTCGTAGACCGAAATAGGCTGATCCAGAGGAGCAGAATTGCGGCGCTGGTTCATCCACTCTGTATCATTCCATTCATAGCTATCAATGTCGGCTACGATCGATGCTGTTTTTGGTCTAACTTCTTGTTGAAAACCGTAGGGATCAGATTTTTCGTAGATATGTCCTTCCCAGTTTTTCACCTCATACTTATAGGCAGCACCATAAGTTATCTCTGGGACAAACAATTCCCAGATGCCGCTACTGCCTTTACGCATCTGATGCTTTCTACCATCCCAGCTATTAAAGTCGCCCAAAACGGAAACATTACGAGCATTAGGAGCCCAAAGAGCGAAGTATACTCCCGCAATGCCGTCGATAGTTGTCGCATGAGCGCCCAGCTTTTCATAAATCCGATGATGATTGCCCTCGGCGAAAAGATGAATATCGAGATCGGTAAGCTTGGGAGAATCAAAAGCGTAGGGATCGTGGATAACTCTTTCACTATCTCCCTCTTTGATTCGCAACTGATAGTTGGCTAGTTCGGGATTTTTAACCACGCAAACGAAGAAATGAGGATTATGCATCGGCTGCATTGGATACTCCGTTCTTTCTTCAGGACAAACTACCCAGGCAGCAGAAGCATCGGGAAGATAGGCGCGAATTATCCAGCTTTGGACTTTACCGTTTTGTTCATAAGGATGACGACCCAATATTTCAAAGGGATTGTGATGCAGATTATGAACGATTTGGTTAACTTGTTCGGGTGCAATGGTAGAAGACATCAAAGTATCAATATCCTGGTAGATGTTATCAGTTAGTTTGTTAAAAGTACTGAACAGGCATTGACTAAAGCCAGTCAGGAGATTAAATTTGTGGTTTTATTTAAGGCGTTTGTATGAATACTTTAACTATTTTTAAGCACAATACAAAAAAATTATTGATTTTTAGCCAAAATACCTTAATAGAAAGGAATTATAGTCTTGATTAATTTTCTAATTTGTAGCAAAAAGACAAGGCGCTGAATATCTCCCGCAATTTCGGGGGCAAAGCGAGACTGTTGCAAATTTGCCTCTAGCTCTTCATATTCGCTAGCAGATAGTGGTTTACCATCTACAGGCGATCGCCCTTCAAGAATAATTTCGGTACGCAGAATTTCTTCAGGAACATCTTCTGCTGGCGGTAAGGCAAAACAGGAACGAGAACCAAAACTGAATAATAGAGTTGCCAGGGTGACTTTGCCCAGGAACAATCGGTGAGAATTAATCAAGCTTCTAGTAGAGATAAGGTGGAAACAATAACTTTTTATCTAATTTAGCCAAATCCAGCCAACCTTCTGTTGCGATCGCGCTGTATTCCATTGCTAAATCGTTAGGTTTTGCTTGGGGTTAAACCAATAAACCAATAGATGAAAATTAGCTAAATTAAGTTTGAACCAGCTTAATTATAATTAGCTGAAAAATTTTCTACTTTATACCTTACATAGTCAATGTCATCATTAGCCAAACGTCTAACTGTGTTTCGCCAGCTTCCTCTACGAGCACAACTAGCAACTATCACCTCAACAAAGGCAAACAAGGTGCTGAGTCAAAACTTAGACTATATTGCCAGCCTAGAAGAGATTCATGCCGAGTCTCTCGCTCAGGCAACTGAAGCAGAAAAATTGGTTTATAACAAGGCAAAGGATTTATTGAGTGAGTGAGTAGGTAAGAGGTAAGAGGTAAGAGGTAAGAGGTGGCTTGTAAAAAAAAGTAAGGTGTAGCGTATTACATCCACCTTACCCAGAAATGTTAGATTGTATTTTTGCTAAAAGCTAAAAGCTATACCTATAACCAACAGCTAACGTCGATCGCCAGACTTTGTCCTAATTTGAGTAAGGGCTTGATCTGGCGAATATCCCAGCGGCAGCTAGCCATGTCGGGGCTGCTGGGATCAATGAGGCAGTTAGGCAAAATGTATTGATGTAGACAGTTGAAGAAAATTTCCTGTCCCTTATCTAACATGAGTCCAAGGCTAAGTTTATTTCCTAAAGCGATCGCCTTTTCAATTCGGGCAACATCCGCCTCTAGAGTAGCGGGATTCCCATCATAGAGTAAGCGCCACAAAAGACGAACAATTGTTTGTTCTAGAATTTGCTTGACTTCAGGAATATTTAACCAGCATTCGAGATAATTAGCCTCCGTCGCCGTAGCTTCTAACTCTGCCAAACAGCTATCAACTATCTCGCCGTCTTCGATTCCCTGCTCTAGAGTATTGATGGTTTTGATGCAGCGATAAGATAGAGCTACTTCCGCCGCTACTTTTAGCTCCTGGGGGACGGGCATGGATTCCCGTTGGAAAGCCGCTAGCATACTGTAGTTCTCACGATATACCTGGGTATAAAGCTGGTCGAGATGTTTTTTGGTTTGGGCAGTTAGTAGTCGGACAATGCGCTGTCTTTCTTCGGCAAATAGATCCTGCAAGCTGAAGGAGCGATCGCCCATTAAGCGATTCATATTTAGAATTACCTGAGCCGCACTAGCCTGTTTGATATTGTCCAAAAGCTGTTGTTTTAGCTCGGTGTATGCCAAGCGTCCTCCGAATTCGGTAATACAGCAGTGGAAATCCCAGCCACCCAAATGGAGAGCGGCAAAGACAAAGTGCTTGGTTTCCCAGGTGATTTCTGAAGTGAGTTTGATTTGTCCCAAAGAAAGAGTCATGGTTCCCATCTGCTGCTTTTGGTAATCTAGCAGCTCGACTTCATAGCAGTAGAGCCGCTCCTGAGAGCGATAATCACTAAAGATCGAGCCAATAGCATAGTGAGCCGCCACCTGAGGCAGACTTACCTGAGATGGTGCGACTAAGTCTTGGAAAACTTTCTTACCATTGCCAAACATTTCCACGTTGCTGGGAGCTTGAGCCAAATAGCCCAAAAACTTTTGCTTGAGATGAACTCCTGCCACTGCTCCTGCCAATTCCATTGCCCTGGTTGCATAGCGGAGAATTTGGACTCCTTCAGGACGAGAAATCTCTTCAAAAAACCAGCCGCAGCTAGTATACATGAGCAAGCTATGGCGCTCCATTTCCAGCAGTCGCAGAGCATCAATTTTTTCGGTTGGTGATAATTCTTTTGCCTGATATCGCTCAAGAAAACGAGCCACGTTAGCCTGGGAGCGATCGCTGATTACCCGAATATATTCATTCCTAGCCAGCCAGGGATCGCCAAATAGTTGACCGCCAATTTCTTCATATACCGTGACCAGACGATCCCTGAGCCAATCTAGGGCGTTACGCAGGGGTCTACGCCATTTCTGATTCCAACCGCCGCCGCTGGCACAACCGCAGTCATCCTGCCAGCGATCGACTCCGTGGGCGCAGCTCCAGGCTGTAACTGGTTTAAGCTGTACCTCCCAAGTAGGAGGACAAATGCTGAGATAGTGAGCATAATTCGTTACCGTCCAGCCATGATGGGCAAACTGCTCGCTCAGGGCATAGGCAATACATTTTTCCGTACCGCCCTTGTGATGCCCAAAGGTTTCACCATCGGTGGCAACGCTAATTAACTGAGAAGGGCGTTCCCCTCGCACCGCCTGTCCCAAACGGTCAGCTAAATTACCTGCGGTATCTAAAACATCGTTAAAGCCCATATCACGGGAGATGGGGCCATCATAGAAGAAAATATCAATGTAGCGTTGTTCGTCCACAAAACAACGATAGGGACGAGTGGGATCGATCTGCTGCCCTCCTACCTCTTGCCATTCTGACTCTGATTCTGTGACTATTTCACGGCATCTTTCCGCCTGAGAAGGAGCAAGGATAATAAACTTGATGTCTTCGGCGATTAAAGCCTCCAGGGTAGGATAATCTACTGCTGTTTCCGCCAGCCACATTCCTTCTGGCTCACGACCAAAGCGATCGCGAAAATCGGCTTTTCCCCAGCGAATTTGAGTAATTTTATCTCTGTGATTTGCTAGGGGCAAAATAATATGGTTGTAGACCTGAGCGATCGCATTACCATGCCCGTTGAGTCTTTCGCAGCTCAGGCGATCGGCTTCTAAGATCTTTTGGTAGACGGCGGGATCGTACTGTTCGAGCCACGACATCAGGGTAGCACCAATATTAAAGCTGAGATATTCAAAATTGTTGACGATCCCCACTAACTCCTGATTGTGGTTCAGGATCCGTGCAAAGGCATTTGGTCGATAGCACTCGTGATGAATGCGCTCGTTCCAATCATGATAGGGATGGGCGCTGGGCTGCCTTTCAATGGTACTGAGATAGGGATTTTCTCGTGGTGGCTGATAAAAATGACCGTGTATTGTAATGTAGACACCTTGAGCAGTTTTCAGGAGATCGCGCTCAACTTTAGACGTAATTGAACTGATGGCTGAATGAACTGGTGAGGTTGAAACCATAGAAGAATATTCCCTTGTAGATAGTTTGGATGGATGAATAGATTAAATAGCTAAAATCAAATTTGAATTACCTGAGAGTTTGAAGCGAAGAATAAAAGCTCAAGCATTATTTGAGGCTGTTCTAGTTAATTTAGTTGTTGGTTGATGTTTTGCAGCGACTTTCTGTCATTTATTAAAACTCAGTTTTTCCCGGTTGGCTTGCTTTGTAAGATAAATCAACAAACTTTAATTTAACAGCATATAAAACCTCCAACCTTGTGTTCAAGCCGCTTTTGGGTAGTTGTCCCAGGGTTTTGGTAACACGGGCAAAATTGTTAATTTATTGTGAAGTTTGAATTGTGAACTGTTAGTTGATCATGAGCGAAAGATTAAACTCAACTCAATTATTTTGGTCTGCAAAACTGTTAATGCTGCCCCGCCAGACTTGAGACTGTATTCTAATTCTAGTAATTTGGGTAGACTGGCTAGAAGCTGTTGAGGACTAGTATGCTGGATCTCTTTGTTGATAAAATAAAGCCGATTGGGATTATTAATTCCTGCCGCTGAGGCGATCGCTTTGTTGTCCCGACTGCCGCTTTGCTGCATCAGCCTGATGATCGTCCAGGTACGAAACTGTCCGACTAGAGTAGCGACTATTTTTAAAGCAGGTTCGTTATGGTTGATCAGATCTGTCGCCAATCCTAAAGCTACATCGGTTTTACCATCTCTAATAGCGGCGGCAAGCTGGAGGCTATTTTGCGTATTGCACAACACCAGTTGAGCGACGGCAGTTTGATCTAATGGCTGAGGGTTCTCTCCCCAATAAATCTTCAGCTTCTCTAATTCGTTCCACAGTAGTCTAGTATTATTTCCTACCGATTCGGTTAATAATTCTATTGCCTCTGGCGTTAGCTTTAGTTTTGCCGCCTGAGCCGCCTGTTTTACTTGAGCGGCAATCAAATCGGTTTTCCAAGGAGGAATCAAACTAAAGTCTTTAACTACGGCATGTTTCTTTAACAGCTTGGTTGAATTTAATCTGCCATCAAGTTTTTTACTGGTTGTCAGCAGGAGGTGAGATGTCTCTGGAATTACCTGCAAAGTGCGTTCCAATTCTGCCAAAGTAGCAGCAGCGGGCTTTTGCTGACATAAGCTAGTATCGACTAACCACACCAAACGTTCTCCTAAGCCAAAAACAGGAGTCATTGCCTGGTTTAGGCCTTCAATGGTTGTTTCAGGGCGATCGCCTGGCAATTTGTGGTAATTAAACTGTAGCCAGTTAGGATCCAAAACTCTTGTTCGTAATTTCTCTACTGCTTGGGCGATCGCAAAATCATCTTCGCCCCAGTATAAGTACACAGGCATAATCAGTAAATTCAGCTATATCTTGGCAAACAGGTTGACTAAATAATTATCGGCAGTCATTGCCAAAAACTATTTTTTTTTAGTTTAGATTAAGGACTGTAAACAAAAAAAAGCTTGAAAAGAGCCATAGCTTAATCTGGAATTTAATATTTGCCGCCTTACGTAAAGATACTGTCATTTTATCTCGTCAAATGTTTTCTAAGTAATTTTTCTTAGCTATATTTGTTGTACAGCCAAATACAAGACAAGAACAATGCAAGAAATTAGTAAGGTTAGTATCGATTTATTCTTTTGCTTTATTATTGGTTTTTTAGTTATTCAAGCAGCTAATTCTACTAATCATAATCAACAGCTTACTAATAGTTTGAGTCAGGAATCGGCTAGAATTAATTCCAGCCTAAAATAGTATAGATAAACCAATCAAAGTAAGCTGTTAAGACTGAGGAGAAATAAATTAAAGAGCCCAAAAGAATAGTTGTTCAGCAATTTTTAAACCATTTCCAAACTATAATTTCCGCTCAATAATTGCTGATTATAAATTCAAACTAAAGATAGAACTATCGGGATCGCTATTTAGGATAAGATTTCATCAAGAGATTGGTAAACAAGTGTTTCAGCTTCAGATGACGGCAAAAGAAGAGCCTTTTAAACCAGGAAAAATTCTGGTGGTTGATGATCGCCCCAAGAATATAGAATTGTTGAGGGTAATTTTAACTCTTCAAGGATATAAGATTGAACAATTAGAGCAAGGGAGTTTGGCTGTTCAAACAGCGAAAGCTCGACCTCCAGACATTATTTTACTAGATAATGAGCAGCCAAAAATGGCAAGTTGGGAAGTTTGTCAACAGCTTAAAGCCGATCCCCAGACACAAGATATTCCCATTATTTTTATCAGTGCCAATGACGAAACTAACCCTAAGCTCAAAGCTTTTGCCTCTGGTGCTAGCGATTATATTACCAAGCCGTTCCAGATTGAAGAAGTAATTGCTAGAATTAATAACCAACTTAAGGTTAGCCGCCTCAAAGCTGAATTAAAGGCAAAAAATGCTCGTTTAGAGCGGGAACTTTTAAAACGGCAGTTAGTAGAAAAAAAATTATTAAACCTCAATCATCAATTAGGAAAGCTAGCGGCAATTGACGCTTTAACTCAGGTAGCCAACCGCCGTATATTTGATGAGTTTTTGACTAGAGAATGGCAGCGAGCGCAAAGAGAAAAACACCACCTAGCGTTAATTCTTTGCGATATTGATTATTTCAAGCTCTACAACGATAATCTAGGGCATCAATCAGGAGACTTCTGTTTAAGGCGAGTTGCTCAGGCAATTACCAAAACCGTTAAAAGACCTGCTGACTTAGTTGCTCGTTATGGTGGAGAGGAATTCGCTATTATCTTGCCTCAAACGGCAGCTCAAAATGCATTGCGCGTAGCCGAAACGATCAGACTTCAGGTCAAACATCTTGCCTTGCCTCATCCCGAATCTGCTGTAGGTGATTATGTCTCTCTCAGTCTAGGAGTCACATGTGTCGTACCCCAGCCTAAATATACTAAAAAACAATTGTTGATTACTGCGGACAAGGCTCTTTATCAGGCAAAAAAACAGGGTCGCGATCGCTCTATTCTCACCACCATTGATTAGGTTCGTTAATTAAAATCAGACTTGATCCTAATTCTAGAGCGCAATTTATCTCAGACAATCTCAAATTAAGCTAATAAATCGTCGCTCGTTGAGAAAATACTTTTTCTCTCAAATTCTTATCCCCAGGGTAACAGAGCCAAATACTATGAGCCAAACAGAAGCTAAACCAATCAATAACGGGCTTCTCTCAACTGATTTTGAAAAATGTAGGATATGCTGGGGAAGAAATAGCTGGAATGAGATGATATTAAACTTAAAATCCAGCTATGCCGTGGATTCATTTCCCTACTTATTTAAAACCAGACAGCGCCTTGTAGGTACTTTGAATGAGCTATTGCCTAAGTCCAAACTGTCCTAAACCAATCAATCACCCCAAGTCCAAAACTTGCAAAGCTTGTGGGTCAAAACTGCTTTTGCATGGTCGTTACCATTTGGTCAAAGGTCTGGGAAAAGGTGGTTTTGGTGCTACGTTTTTGGCAGCCGACCTTTCCCTTCCTGGCAAGCCACTGTGTGTAATTAAACAGTTACGACCAAATACAGATAATCCCAATTTCTTGTCGATGGCAAGGGAATTGTTTGAGCGGGAAGCAAAAACTCTTGGTCGAGTGGGCAATCATCCCCAGATTCCGCGGCTGCTCGATTATTTTGAAGACCGCAAGCAATTTTATCTAATTCAAGAGTTTGTTAAAGGCAACAACCTTCAGCAGGAAGTCAAAAAGAATGGGGTTCTAAATGAGGCTCAAGCTAGACAGGTACTAAAAGAAGTTTTAGTTATTCTCCGAGATATTCATATCCAAAAAGTAATTCACCGCGATATTAAGCCAGCCAATATTATTCGCCGCGAGATCGATGATAAGTTAGTCCTAATTGACTTTGGCGTAGTCAAAAATCAGGTTCATAGTGCAGGAGCCGCAGCGAATCAAACCGCCTTGACTGCTTTTGCCGTCGGAACCCCAGGATTTGCTCCTCCCGAACAGCTAGCCATGCGCCCAGTATATGCCAGCGATGTTTATGCCTTGGGCGTTACCTGCATGTATCTAATGAGTGGAAAAGCTCCCAAAAACATGGAGTGTGACCCAATTACAGGAGATATTAACTGGTTTAAATATGTCAACGTCAGTGATAGTTTTGCTGAAATATTGACTAATATGCTGGAGGTCGCGGTTAAGAGTCGATACAAGACAGCACAGGAAGTTCTTGATGTTCTAGAAATGGAAAATCATGTCGATAGCCTGGCTGAGAGCATGCTGAGTCATCCTACTACTAGTGACACCAATATTAGTACCAACAGGTCTGGCGTTGGCTCTTCCCGTCGCAGTCGTAGCCAAATTACCGATAGAAGTTCTCGTCGTGCAGGCGGCAGAGGTGCGACCTCTAGATATTCTCGTAGCAGTAGAACAGAAACAAAAATTGGCGGCAGTCACAGATCATCTAGTCGGGATCAGACTCCCAAAACTATTAAACCTGTAAAAATTTCTGCCGCAGAGGTTTTAGATGCCTATGAAGCTGGTCGAAAAGATTTTGGCATGAAAGATATGAGTCTACAGGATTTTCAAAAAGTAGACTTGTCTGCATCAAAATTTCATAATTCAAAACTAGTTAGAGTAAATTTTCAGGCAGCCGATTTGCACCGCAGTAATTTTACTAATATTGACTTGCGGCAGTCGATGTTTCGTAATGCCAACCTCAGTAAATGTCTATTTATCTCCTCCAATCTTGAAGGTGTAGACTTAAGAGGTGCAAATCTTAGCGGCACAAACTTTAAAAATACTAAATTGAAGGGTGCAAATCTTTGTGGCACAAACCTAAGCGAGACTAACCTAACAAAAGAACAGTTAGAAGAGACAAAAACTAATTGGATGACTACTATGCCTAATGGTAAAAGAGGTTTTTGGTAAGGTAATTACTGATTACTGATTACTGATTATTTGCGAAGCTACATGCGCCATAGAGCCGAATGGCTCAGATCGTCTGCGACTAGGCGCATTGACGCCATGCCTTCGTCGAAGGAGTATTACTGAAGCAAGCTGATTAAAAACCAAAGATGCTCCGAACCGCTAGCTACTCGATCGCTAAACTAGATCAAGAAAAGATAAAGGATTGCTCATATCAGCTGCAAAACCGAGTATGTGGGAATCTCGATGTTCGTAAAGCAATTCTCCTGATCTATCAAACAGAAAAGTCCCGCCTCGCTGAGTTAAATAGGTCGCATCGGGAACATAGGTATTCCAATTGCTCAACACCTCCGTCATATTTCTGAGCCTTAGAGTTGCTAGTTCAAAAGGACGCTGAAAACCCGAACCACCTGCTAGCTTAAACATCGAACCTTTAAGTGCTGGTAAGGGAGTATCTCTCACTACCTGTTCATCAGCAATCAACTGGGGGGCAGAGCGATCGCCTTTGTAGCCGCGAAAAACCTCGGATAAGGTGCCAGGACTACCGATTCCCGCACACATCAACATTAAATTGAGAAAAGCGTTGTTTGATGCCGATAAAAAAGGAATTTTCAGGGTTAATCCCTGGTATAAACCCAACTGTCGGTGTAATTCTGCCGTGGGATCGACAAACAAACAGTCAGCAGGAAAGCCCGTATATTCGCAAAACTTTAGTCCCGAATTGCGATCGCCAATCCCAATTGCCCGTACCTTAATCGCCGCCGCTTCTAATTTGGCAGATTCTCTTGTGAGCCACCAAGCATATTCCAAATTGTCAAAGTCGCCTAGCTGTGACCACAGTAAAACCAGAGTTTTATCGGTAGTACTAGCCAAAACTGGTTCTATCGTACCGCTGCTGATGGCTTCTAGTTGGGTTTGCTGAAGAATAGAATATGCGTTCATCTAAAATCCTGGAAATTCAGGCAATTTAAGTTCATCTCTCCTCGGTTTCTTGCTCTTAACTAATGAGTGTTGTTGCTAAGAAACCTTTTGCCCAACAAGTTAAGGCTAAAATATTAAGGTAGATACTGTTGATTGCTTTACCTATAAATCATAGATCTACTATCAACGTATCTGTTATTTTTCTCAACCAAACAACTATGAACAGCAATACCTACGAAGTTGTCATTATCGGCGCGGGAGTCTGTGGTACGGCTTTACTATATACTCTTAGCAACTATACCAACATCGGCAGAATTGCTCTAATTGAAAAGGAAGCAGACGTTGCTCTAGTCAATTCTTTTACCAACAGTAATAGCCAAACTCTGCATTTTGGCGATATTGAAACCAACTATACTCTGGCAAAAGCCGAAAAAGTTAACGCTGGCGCTAGTCTGGTCAAAAACTATTTGCTAAAGCACGATCAGGCAGCCGAGATTTACACCAAGTATCACAAGATGGTTTTGGGGGTAGGTCAAGAGCAGGTTGCTAAACTAAAGACCAGATACGCAGAATTCAAGTCGCTATTTCCCGATCTAAGATTGTTGGAGCGAGCAGAGATTGCGGCTAAAGAACCTAAGATACTAGTTGATCGCCCTGAAGATCAGGAAGTTATTGGGTTATATACCGATGAAGGTTTTGCGGTAGACTTCAATCGTCTGGCTCATTCCTTTGTCGCTAACTCTCAGACTAATACGGATACTAAAATCGATCTGCTCTTCGATACTAAAGTTAAGCGGATCGAGCAGGAAGGAGGACTATATCAGGTTAAAACAGCCACTGGAGCGATCACCGCTAAGGTGGTCATGGTTGCCGCAGGAGCGCACAGTCTCTTGTTTGCCAAATCTCTCGGCTATGGCTTGGATTATGCTCTCCTCAGCGTCGCGGGAAGCTTTTATTTTGCCCCGCAATTGCTTAACGGCAAAGTTTATACTGTCCAGCGCCAAAAATTACCGTTTGCGGCGATTCATGGCGATCCTGAAGTTCATAATCGGGCGATCGCTCGTTTTGGTCCTACTGCTAAGGTTTTGCCCTTGCTCGAACGTCACCACTATGGCAGCATGATTGAATATTTTCAGACGGCGGGTTTGAGTGCTAAGGCTATACTCAGCTTTGCCAAGATCTTGTCTGACCCGATTATTTTTAAATATATTGCCCTCAATTTTATCTATGACTTCCCAGTAATTGGTAAACGACTATTTATCAAAGAAGCCCAAAAAATTATTCCTTCGATCAAGCTTAAAGACCTTACTTACGCCCAGGGTTACGGCGGAGTTAGACCCCAGATTGTGAATCTTAAAACTCAAGCCCTAGAAATGGGAGAGGCCAAAATAACGGGCGATCGCCTTATTTTTAATATTACTCCCTCTCCTGGAGCATCGACCTGTCTGCAAAACGCCCTAGAAGACACAGCACGAATTATGGATTTTTTGGGAGATGGCTATCAGTTTCAGCGTGAGCAGTTTTTAGCTGACTTATCAGGCGATACTGTCTCCCCAGAGCATAACCTGAGGTTGGAGTCGCGGACTTAACCTAAGAATATTCGGGCGATCGCTATATTGGCGCAACTATTATTTTTTCTTTTTACCAGAAGATTTGCGAGATTTCTTTTTTTTGGTTTGGGACTGATTAGAACCAAATCCTTTGGAAGATTTAACTTGGGGAGTAGAGTCAAATAATGGGTTCCAAATTGGATTACTAGAAAATAAACGACTCTGAACTTCATCACGAGTTTTTAGTCCAAATTCCACCTGGATGTCTGCCCAATGCCCAGTAACAAGAACATCTACTCGATTGGCTTTAAAGGCTTATTCGATGGTCTTAATCGTTTCGACTGCTTCTAAATCTATCAGTAGGCAAATCAATAGGGCATTAAAAGTGGGGTCGTTGGCTCTAAATTTGTCTAGTTCTCCAACGATGGCTGCTACCGAGGATTCACGAGTTTCAGGATACTCATGGCTAATAGCTTCGAGACCTTGAGCGGCATCAATTCTGGCATATAAATCATTTGCCGCATCAGCTAAAAATTCCTTGAGCAAGGGAATTGCTTCTAATCCGATTAAAGTACAAAGAGTGGGGAAATCTCCGCTAATCCAGTCATCATCTCTGTTAGCTAATAAACCCAATATAGGTTTTAGAGCTTCTAACGCTTTTAATTGACCTAAGGCACGCCAAGCATGAACTGGACTGGACTCCATATTTCCTTGCTATCTGAGCTAGCTTGACCTAGCTCATCATCTGTCGCCATCTTGATTAGTTCAGGTATATGCTGAGCTTCAAGGTTTAGTGACTGAACATAATTGCGCCATTCTTTACAATTACGACAGTCACCGTAATTGAGTAATTCCGCGATTGGAGGTTGATATTTAGAGATGCTCATCAGGTGAAAGTAGAATTCTCTATATTTAAGGTTACCTCGTGCGATCGCTTGGTGAATCAGAGTCCAAAAAAGCGATCGCCAAATAACTACTTGGCAACAACAAAGTTGACTAACTTATTAGGAACGACAATTACTTTCCTTATTTCCTTACCTTCGATGTATTTTTGAGCCAGATCAGATTGGAGAGCATATTGTTCTAATGCCGACATGTCCGAACTTGCAGGGACTTGAATTGTGCCGCGAGTCTTGCCCATTACCTGAACGACTAGAGTAATTTCATCTACTACCAAAGCGGACTCATCTACTTCGCGCCACTGCTGCTTGTGGACTGATTCTGTACTGCCTAATTTACTCCACAATTCTTCTGCTAAATGGGGTGCAAAAGGTGCGAGGAGCAATACTAAGGTTTCAACACCCTCTTGGTAGACAGGAGAAGTTTGGCACTTAGCATCCTTCAGAGCATTACTAAGCTTCATTAACTCCGAGACAGCGGTGTTGAACTGATAATCTCCTGTTAAGTCTTCGGTAATTTCTTTGATGGCGGTATGAATTGCGCGACGAAGATCTTTTTCGGCTTTTGTCGGCTTTTCAGATGTCTTAGCGACGCTTGCAGGATCGAAGCTAGTTACCAAAGTCCAGACGCGGTTGAGAAAACGGTATTGTCCTTCAACATCCGCATCATCCCACTCTAGATCCTTTTCTGGTGGCGCTTTGAACATAGCAAACATCCGCGCCGTATCTACTCCATAGTCGGCAATTACGTCTTCGGGGGCAACACCGTTATATTTCGACTTGGACATTTTTTCATAGAAGACATCTAGCTTGTCTCCTGTTTCAGGGTCAACAGGATTATCCCGCTGGACATCGGCAGAGGGAATATACTTATTGGTTTGAGGATTTTTGTAAGTTAACCCCTGTACCATTCCCTGAGTTAAGAGGCGTTTAAAAGGTTCGTCAAAATTGAGTAAACCGCGATCGCGCAGTACTTTAGTGAAGAAGCGAGAGTAAAGTAGGTGCAAAATAGCATGTTCGATGCCGCCGACATATTGATCTACGGGCATCCAGTCATTGACTTTATCTGCTTCAAACACCTTGTCGCTATTACTAGCATCACTATAGCGGAGGAAATACCAGGAGGAATCGATAAAAGTATCCATAGTATCGGTTTCTCGTTTTGCCGCTTTGCCGCAGTTAGGACAGTCCACATTGATCCAGCTATCTAGCTGCGCTAGAGGTGAGCCACCTCTGCCTGATAATTCGACCGATTCGGGTAGTTCGACGGGTAAATCTTGGTCTGGTACGGGAACAGCACCGCAGTCATCACAGTGAATCACGGGAATCGGACAACCCCAATATCTCTGGCGCGAAATTAGCCAGTCTCTTAAACGGTATTGAATCCGCGCTTTGCCATAGCCTTGCTGTTCGGCATATTCAATTATTTGGGCTTTGCCTTCAATTGAGGATATACCGTCAAACTGTCCTGAGTTGATGATTTTGCCAGGATCTGTATATGCTTGGGAGGGCGAATTGCCATTCTCCCCTAAGTCGGTATCTTCAGGTACGATTACGGTTTTAATCGGCAAACCCTTTTCGGTGGCAAACTTAAAGTCGCGCACGTCATGGGCTGGTACACCCATCACTGCCCCCGTACCATATTCATAGAGGACATAATCGGCAATTAGAATCGGCACTTCTTCGCCGTTGAAGGGATTGATTGCTTTCCCTCCCGTTACAATGCCGCGCTTGGGTTTATCTTCTGCCGTGCGTTCAATTTCGCTTTCCCCTTTAATTTCTGCCATAAAGGCTTCTACCGCTGCTTTTTGTTCGGGAGTAGTTACTTCAGGAGTCAGAGGATGTTCGGGAGCAAGCACCACATAGGTTACGCCATATACCGTATCGGGACGGGTCGTAAAGACGGCAATTTTATCTTCTCTACCGACAATCGGGAATTCTAAATATGCTCCTACAGATTTACCGATCCAGTTTGCCTGCATGGTTTTGACTCGTTCGGGCCAGCCGTCAAGCTGGTCTAGATCCTGTAGTAGCTTCTCTGCATAGTCAGTAATCTTAAAAAACCACTGTTTGAGTAATTTCCGTTCGACTACCGCACCGCTACGCCAGCTCTTACCATCGCTATCTACCTGCTCATTTGCCAACACGGTCTGGTCGATTGGATCCCAGTTTACCGCCGCTTCTTTTTGATAAGCCAATCCTGCATCAAGAAACTGGAGAAATAGCCACTGCGTCCATTTATAGTAGTCGGGAGAGCAGGTTGCTACTTCCCGATTCCAGTCAATTGACAGCCCTAGCTGCTTAAGCTGTTCCCGCATCTGAGCGATATTTTGTAACGTCCATTTGGCAGGTGGAATACCGCGATCAATCGCTGCATTTTCGGCAGGTAAGCCAAAAGCATCCCAACCCATAGGATGTAGCACTCTATAACCCTGCATCCGCTTGAGACGAGCAATTACGTCAGTGATGACATAGTTACGCACATGACCCATATGTAGGTTGCCCGAAGGATAGGGGAACATGGACAAAGCATAAAATTTTGGTTGATCGCTTTGCTGGGGCGTACGATCTATGTCTGACTCTTGCCATTGCTGTTGCCATTTTTGCTCGATTGCGGCTGCGTTGTATCGTGACTCCACAACTGGGGTTACTCCTATGATTGCTACGATTAAATTTAATAACTCTTCAATAGTACATTTTTTAGTTTATTAAAATTCTGAGATCGCCCAAAGATAATTTAGTCGAGGAAAGTTACCAAGTACAATTTTATGCTGCTTTTAGCTTCAACTCTCTGTCTAGATCTAAGAAGGTTCAGAATTTGTGGCGAGTGCCGTTTATGCTAAAAAATGGCAATGATGCCAACAAGCCTGTTTTGAATTTGAGACAAATGTATTTAGTCAGGTATTGTCAGTTTGTCAATCTAACCCAAAGCGTTAGTCTGAGTTCAAAGTGAATTTGAAGATTGCGCCTTGATCTGGTTGAGCATCAAACCAAATCTCTCCCTGATGGCGAGTTATAATTCGCTTGACTGTGGCTAACCCAATTCCCGTTCCTTCAAAGCCGCGGCTGTTGCTCAAGCGTTCAAAGGGAATGAATAGTCGATCAGCCTCACTCACGGCAAAGCCAATACCGTTATCTTTGATACAGTAGGCTGCTGGAGATATCTGCGAACTAAGACAGAATTCGATGATCGGTTCGGCGATATTTTGAGTATATTTCCAGGCATTACCGAGCAAATTTTCCAATACTAGCTTAATTAACTGTCTGTCTGCTTGGGCTATGATATCGGGCGCGATCGCAAATTTGACCTGTCTTTCTGGCTGTTGTTGTCGAAGATTGTTGGCAACTTCGAGGGCAACTTCGCTCAGATTCACCTCTTCGATTGAGATCGGCGATCGCTCTGCCAAGGATAAATCTAGCAGGTTTTTGGTAATCTGCTCCATCCGCAGGCTTGAATTGTGAATGCGTTCGAGACAGATTTTGTCCTGTTCATCCAGTGGTTGCGATCGCTTTTTACTCAGCAGTAAAGAACTCATTCCCTTGATAAAGTTAAGGGGATTTTTTAAATCGTGAGATACGGTGTAGTTAAAAGCTTCTAGTTCGCGAGTTCGCTCGATTAATTGTTGAGTAACAGATTTGCGTTCGATTGCGTACTGAATCGTTTTGTAGAGAGTGTTAGGCTGCATCTGACCTTTGGCTAGATAATCTTGCGCTCCTTCCTGTACTGCTTGAATTGCCAGAGCTTCTTCTGTCAAAGCTGAAATAACGACGATAGCTGTGTTGGGTGCTTGTTGGTTTATGGCCAAAAAAGTCTCAATACCTTTGCTATCAGGGAGCGTCAAATCTAACAGAACTGCCTCATAAGAATTATTTTGCAGCAGTTCTATTGCTGTCTTCAAGTACTGCGCCTCATCAATTTTGCAGTCAAAACCCTCTATATTTTTTAGCTGTTCTTTGACTAGATAGGCATCGCCAGCATTATCTTCTAGCAATAAAACGCTAATCTTTCCCATATATCCGAAATTTTAAATTTTTACCTGCTAAACTTCTGCCCAATCTTAGGGAAGCTCTACCAAACTGAGCCAAAAACGCTCTATCTGTTCGATGGCAGCCAAAAATGCCTGTAAATCCGCAGGTTTTACAATATAGCAACTGGCCTGTAGTTCATAACCTTTGAGGATATCCTGTCGAGAGCGAGAGGAAGATAAAATAACTACAGGAATTGTTCTCAGAACATTGTCAGCTTTGATTTCTTCAAGTATCTCAAAACCGTGCTTTCCTGGCAAATTCAGATCTAAGATAATTAGGTCGGGGCGAGGAACAGACTGGTACTGATTTTCTTGGCGCAGATAGGGAAGTACCCGATCGCCATTGAGCAGGTTGTCTATGTCATAATTGGTCTTACTGTCAGCGAAAGATTTCTCGATCAGATAGACATCACCAGGATTATCTTCGCACAATAAGAGTTTGGTACTCATTAGAGGATAGCTATACGCATTTTAATAATTGTTGTTTATCATAGCACTAGCGAGATTCCCTGAAAATAAGCAAAATCAACCTATTCACCAATGTTAATCATGGTTATTCATAACTCAACTTCAGGTTTAAAACTTAGAATTACTTAAGCATTCAAAGTAAATTTGAAGATCGAGCCAGCACCCAATGCCGATTCTACCCAGGTCTTACCGCCGTGGCGTTCGACTATTTTTTTGCAGATCGATAAACCAATCCCTGTCCCCGAATATTTTTCTTTAGCGTGGAGACGTTGAAAGACTTCAAAAATGCGTTCAGCGTTATTCGGATCGATGCCGATGCCGTTGTCCTCAATTGAAAATTGCCAGCCATGGTCAATTTGTTCTACAGCGATCGCAATCTCTGGACGCTCATGTTCACAATAGACAATGGCATTCTTGATCAAGTTTTGGAACAGTTGAGCTAGCTGCACTTCGTCTCCCATGACCAGGGGCAATTGTGCCACGGTGATTTTGGCATTCGACTCCTGAATCGATACCTGAAGATTATTCAAAGCGTCAGCAATAATGCCATTACAGTTAACTAGCTCAAAGGCTTTATTCTGTTTATTGAGACGAGAAAAAAGCAGCAAATCTTCGATCAGGGTTTCCATTCTTTTTGCGCCATCTACCGCAAAGGCGATAATTTGATCCGCATCATCATCTAACTGTTCCCGATAGCGTTGAGCTAAGAGCTGAGTAAAGCTGATTACCATGCGCAATGGCTCACGCAAATCGTGGGAGGCAACATAGGCAAACTGCTCTAGCTCTCGGTTAGACTGTAGCAGTTCGGCATTCGATCTTTTTAACTCCTGCTTTGCTTCTGTTTCCCTGGTAACGTCTCTAACTGTGACTACTGCACCCAATTTTCCGCCATCGGCATCTAGAATTGGACAGCCATTGCAAATTAATTGTCGCGGAGTATTACCTGTAGTTTTTACTACTATCTCGGTATCGACAAATGTTTCACCCGCAAAGGCTTTGGATAGGGGAATATCTGGCGGAGGGAGATAATTTTTGCCTTCAGCATCACAAAGACCGTATTCTTCTGCCCAATTTTCAGCACCAATAGGCTTTTGAATGCCAAACAATTTTTGGCTGGCAGGATTAAACAGAGCCAGAATTCCTCTCTCGTCGCAAGCCACAACACCATCAGAAATTCCTTCTAGTACCGCTTTAAGAAATGAGCGTTCCTTTTCTAGCTCTGATTCGGCTTGATTACGCGATTGTATTTCTGAGAGTAAGCTTTGATTAGCTTGTTCTAGTGCCTGGGGTTCGGACAGACTAAGGGCATAAGGAAAAAATTCAATCAGTTCTATAGCCGTATAGATAGAAACCAGAGCCGTGAATGCTTTAATTGCCCCTTCAATCCAATAGTTAGGAAACCAGAGCGTCCAAACTGACATTAGGTGAGTTGTCCCACAGCTAAAAATAAATAAGCTAAACAAGATAATTATTTTTTCCAACGGATTATCTCTTTGTTTACGGACAAAGTAAAACAAAGTGATCGGAATTGAAAAATAGGCACAGGCAATCAGCAGATCCGCGCTCACATGCAGCCAGACTAATCCTGTTTGCCAGAGATAGCAATGCCCATGAGGGATATATTGAGTGAAAAATAGCAATTTATAAATGCCAAATGAGGTTTGCTAAAAAACAGAAGGTGATATTAATACCTAGTTTAATGATTGCGAGAAATTAGACTAGAAAGGGAAACAGTTTACAAAAAATTTTAATCTTAGTTTGGCAAGTACAGTTTGAGATACAGTCCTGGCTATTTTGTTCTCAGGGCGCCAGAAAGTTTAAGATTATTCAAGAGATTTAGGGACTAACTAGCGATCGCCTACAGACTTTAAGGCAAGTTGCTACAGAATTGAGGGTTAGTGACGATAGGATCAGACAAATCAGCAATAAGGTTATCAGAGGATTAGCCTTGACAAATATAGTATTATTTTTTGAGCCACTACTTACTCAAAGTAACTACGGCATTTTGCCCACCAAAGCCAAAGCTAAAGCACATGGCATGATTGATTTCGGCTTCTTTTGCCTGGGTTACTATACCCAAATCGAATTCTAGATCTCGTAAACCAACACAGGGAGGCAAGCAATTGTGCCTCATTGCCATCAGAGTTAGAGCCGTGTTGATTGCGCCCGATGCACCCAAAGTATGACCTGTTGCTCCTTTAGATGAACTTACCGCTACTGCTGGTGGAAACAGATGCTTGATCAAACTTGCTTCATGGCGATCGTTCAAGCTCGTACTCGTACCATGAGCATGAATATAATCTACTTCTGGGGGCTGTAGACCGCTTCTGACTAATGACTGCTTAATTGCCCTGGCTGCACTACCATTTGTTGTCTGAGGAGCGCTGATATGATAGGCATCACAGGTCAAGCCCCAGCCTTTGATGCGGCCATATATCTTTGCCTGACGACCCTTGGCTAACTCGGCAGTTTCCAAGACAAACATTGCCCCACCCTCACCCAAAACCAAGCCTTCTCGCTGGCGATCAAAGGGATAACAGCCTGTATTGGCTAATGCTCCCATCCGTTCAAAAGCAGCTAAGGTTAGGGGGCTGATCGGCGTTTCTACTGCCCCTGCAATTACGCGATCGCACCTTCCTGTCTGAATCAATTCGTAGCCTCTGGCTAATGCCCAAATTCCTGTAGCGCAGGCAGCCATCGGCGCTAATACTGGTTCGTTGGTTTGGAGATAGTTGCCAACCGCAACTGCTGGCTGATGGGGAAAAGTCTCTAGCCAGTTAAGTTCGACATGACTCGAACTGCTGTATCTCTCGGTGGCTAGATCTTCCCAGATTGCCTGACAGCCACGACTAGAACCAATTACGACCCCAGTTTTAGGCAGCGGAATTGCCAATTCAGCATCTTCTAATGTATCTAGCAGAATGTTGTGCGTTAGGCAATCAATTCTACTGGGTTGAGAATCAATTAACCCTAGAGGATAAACGGGAAAGTTGGCAAAAACTTGTGGCGACTTAATCCCTGACTTTCCCTGGAGAATGCTCGACCAGGTTGTTAGGAGTGAACCGAGACAGGATCTGAGTCCTATCCCAGTGATAACCACGTCCATAGGCTGTTAAAGTTATGAGCTTGAAATCTAAAAATATTAGTTTACTAACTATTAGATTAGAAATTCATGACTAACAGGCAAAACCAATCTATTTTTTAAGATTTTCAATGCCTTCAACTACCTTGGCTGTGCCAATGCGATCGCCCCCTTTGATACTATCAACCACATCCATGCCTTCGACTACCTTGCCAAAGACAGCATAGTCACCATCTAAAGAGGGTAGATCTTCTAAAGCAATATAGAACTGAGAAGAAGCGGAATCAGGCATTGCCGAACGCGCCATGGCAATTACACCGCGATCATGTTTTAGCACTACCTTAGAACCAGAAAGCTTGGCTTTGCTATAGGTGGGTTTATCTTCTCCCGTCAGCTTAATTTCTAGGGGAATACGGCGTTCTGAGCCTGTGGCTGGGTCGGTAAATCCGCCCGTACCTAGCTGTCCGCGAAAGTTAGGGTCTTTCCCTTGAGGATCGCCACCCTGGGCAACAAAGCCAGGAATAACGCGGTGAAATACCAGACCGTCATAAACACCCTGGTCTACCAAATCAACAAAATTACCACCCGTAGTTGGTGCATCTGTGCCGTTAATTTCAATCAGGATAGGAGAACCATTAACCTGCAATTCTACTTTTGCCATCCCTTCTAGCTGGGGCAAATTATTACTCATTGTTTTATTACTGTTTTTGGCACTCGCCACTTGTGATTGACTAGTTGCCAGATTATCAGATGATGAGGATGCTTGTGAAATATCCGTGGCGGATGTCGCGCACCCTCCCAAAACTAAACTGCTAACCAACAGCAAAGAGAACATGCTAATTAACCACGCATTCGATTTCTGAGTCATATCTTATTGAATTTAAATTTGTTATCGCTGATGACATTGACTGTTGTAGCCCACTTTTTGTCCAACCACTATGGTTCTATCTCTATCTTTGACGTATAAAAAAGATTATAGTTCGGGCGATCGCCTGCTTTTTACTCTATCTTAATAGTCCACTCGGCAAAACTACGTAGAATTGCGTACTATATATGTAGTCTAAAATTAGAATCATGCCTTACGAACAGCTAGATGTAGCGAGCCAAAAACCAGTGTTGTCTTGGGCGAACCACGAACTCGATCGCCGCGAAACGCAGATATCGAGAGATGCCAGAAGAAACCGAACTGACTCATTGCCTTTATGACTAAAACTGCTGATTAATCGGCTTTAGGAATCGACGGAGTAGACTAGTTCTGCTATTTTTGATTTGTTTAGCCGACAGGATTTACTAGCCAGACCAATGCCACAGATTAAGATCTACGGACTTCGGGAAAATATCGAACCAAAACGCTTTGCTCTATCCCATGCAATTCATGCTGCATTGATGGAAGCTATTGGGACACCAGATAATAAGAGGTTTCAGCGGTTTATGCCCTTAGACTCAGAGAATTTTATTTTTCCTAGCGATCGCACTAAAGACTATACGATTATTGAAATTAGTATGTTTGTCGGACGCTCTCCCGAAACCAAGAAAAACCTGATCCGTGCTTTGTATCAAAGGATCGCCGAAACCACGGGAATTAGGGCGCAAGATTTGGAAATTACGATCTTTGAAACTCCCCGATGTAACTGGGGAATTGGGGGAATTGGGGGAGATGAACTGGATCTCAACTATCAGGTTGATGTTTGAAATTTTGGGCAATCAAGACCTGACCTAAAATTGATCTTTGCGACCGCGGATACGAGCAAAAACTCTGTCTGGCTGTTCCATGTCTGCCGTAGCCTGGATTGCAGGAGCATCCCAGCGTAAGAAAGGATTGGTTTGCTTTTCTTCACCTAACCAGGAGGGAATCGTGGCTAACCCCTGACGACGGGACTGCTGTACTGCCTGGTATCGTGCCTGTAGCTCTAGATTATCAGGATCTACCGTCAGGGCAAATTTAAGATTGCTTAGAGTGTATTCATGGGCGCACCAGACCCGGGTTTGATCGGGAAGTTTTCTTAGCTTAGAGATCGAATCAACCATCTGTGCTGGTGTTCCCTCAAACAATCTGCCACATCCCCCCGCAAAAATAGTATCTCCACAGAATAATTCCCCTGGTTCTGTTGCAGTCGGCGGAAAATAGTAGGCGATATGTGCGCGAGTATGTCCAGGAACAAAAAATACTTCTGCCTGGCGATCGCCAAACTGTACCAGATCTCCGTCCTCAAGATAAACCTGCTGCTGGGGAATCCGACCCCGATCTTCGGCACCGCCATAAACACAGAGATCGGGAAATTCTTTTACCAAGTCTCGATTGCCGCCCACGTGGTCGCTATGATGGTGCGTATTAAAGATGGCAATCAGTCGAGCATCTACCGACTGAAGATATTCAATTACGGGTTTGGCGATCGCTGGATCAACAACTGCCGCAATTTTTTGTTCGGGGTCAAGTAAGACGAAGATATAGTTATCGGCTAGGACAGGAATACGTTTGATTTCCATAGTTGGCAAAATCTTGAGGATTATACTCTCGACGTTTGAAGGTAGTTTCATTCATCATATTAAGCAAAGAGTTCATAATTTTGCTGATCATTGGCGCTCTGGCATCCTTTTACGGCATATTACAACTGCTAACGATTGCTGAGAGTATTTTAATTATCTGCTAAGTTCACTTCCATAACGGCAAAAATACAGTTTTGGTTTTGAGCAACTCTCAATCGACCATCCCTCGGAATCATTTATCTTCGATTTAGCAGTATGTCTAACCGCTCCGTCAGCGCTTTTTTATCAAACCTAGTTAAAGCGAAGCCTCTTTATCCAGCTGGTCTTTTCTGTCTTAGTTTGATTAGCACCCTTGGTAATGTAATGGCTATGACGCTGTTAATTCCCATTATCTCGCTGCTCATTGGTCACAGCAATCAATTTGCCTTTAACTATGGATTTGGCTATGTAGAGCTAGCAAATGGCTTATTCGACAATTTAAATCTTCCTCGCCGACTAGCAGCATTATTAATTAGTCTCAGCCTAATTATTTTACTGATCAATATTGCCAATTATGCTGTTGCGGTTCTGGGCTTTCGGTATTTCCAGCATCTTTCCCAGGAGATGAAAAACCAGGGATTAGAAATGCTGGCTGCGGTAAATCTTGATTACTACCGTACCAACAAGACAGGAGAGATTTTACTCAAGCTAAATCGGGAAATAGATCGGGCAGCTTTAGCAATTCAGAGTATTTGTCGAATATTTAATATCTCAATGACAATTGCTGTTTTAGGGGGAATTTTGGCAATTATTTCTTGGCAACTGACCCTCGTTACTCTACTCAGCTTGAAAATTACGAGCTTAGTCGATAGCTGGCTACGAAATAAAACCCACAAAATCAGAACCCTTTCTTCTGCCGCTACTCAAAAAGCAAATCGTCAGATGATTGAGTTTTTGGCAGGAATTCGCTTAATTAAGTCAGTAGGTAATGAAATACAGGCATCTAGCGAAATCTCTGACTCACTAACGCTCAAAAATCGAGAACAGTTGAGGACTCAATCAGTCTTTGCTGCAATTAAGCCAGTCTCAGAAATGGGCGGAGTTGCTGTCGTTTTGACTCTGACGATCGCCAGCTACTATCTCGCTGCTCAATCAATCTCGGCGATCGCTCCCCTGTTGCTAATTTATCTAGCAGTTTTATCCAGACTATTACCGTTTATCAGTCAGTTCAGTAATGCCAAACAGCAATATTTAAAGACTCGCGCCAGTATCGAGACGGTAGCTAGCTTTCTTGAACCAAAAAATGAACCCGTTGCCGATGCAGGCAAGCTTGAACTGACGAAACTCTCCACAGGAATCGAATTTAAAGCAGTTTCCTTTGCTTATCCTGACCAAGGTCAAATCATTTTAGACCAGATTGATCTATGGCTCCCTCAAGGAAAAGCGATCGCCTTAATTGGTTCTCCTGGGACAGGAAACTATATCATCGCCGATCTATTAACTCGATTTTATGAACCAATCGGCGGCAAAATTCTGGTGGATGGTAAGGAACTTTCAGAATATAGTATCCGTAGTTTGCGACAGGCGATCGCCGTAATTAGCCGCCATACTTTTATTTTTAACACTTCTTTGGCAGACAACATCGCTTATGGTCTGAGCCATGCCTCAGCAGCAGATATTGTGGCTGCGGCTCAAAAAGCCAAAATTTATCAGTTTATTCAGCATCTTCCCGCGGGGCTGGCGACTCAGGTAGGAGAAAGAGGCCTCAAGCTGTCTGAACTACAAAAGCAGAAAATCAGCCTTGCCAGAGCTTTTTTGCGCAATCCTGAGATTGTAATTCTGGATGAGCCATGGGCGACAGGCGATCGCTCTCTAGGGAATTCGGCAGATCTCCAGGATGTAGTCAAAAACCTCTGCGATGGTCGCACCACTTTAATCGTTACTAGACAGTTAAAATTAGCCAAATTAGCCGATCAGATTGCTATCTTTCGTCAGGGTCGTATTTGCGAGATCGGCACGCATTACCAGCTGCTCCAGCAGGGCAAGATCTATCCGCAACTATATTCGATGCAGTTCAAGCTAGATCGGCATTCTCGCCAATTGAAGCTAGCTCAAAAAATTGCGCGGAAATTAGCCCAACACAACAGCAGTAATCTGCCGACAGAAGTTCAGACGAATTTTGCTACCCTTCTCAATCATCTAGAAATTATTAATCAAGGTTGGTTTAAAAACGACCTACAAGAAGAGGTTCTGCTGGATCAATCATTTCAATCGGCAAAAAACATTTTGGCTAGTCTCAAGAAATATGGCGATACTTTAGCCGAAAATGAAGATTAGCCCGAAAAACAGAGGAGCGCAATTCTCAACGGCTATTGATTAGCAGCCAGGGTCACTAATGCTTGATCGGTGACGCGGCAAATGCGCCAGTCAGTCAATATTTTGGCTCCCATACTCTCATAGAAGGCGATCGCACTTCCATTCCAGTCGAGAACACTCCACTCTAGTCTCCCTGCATCTCTGGCGATCGCTAATTTTCCTAAATAAGCTAGCAGCGCCTTGCCAATTCCCTGACGACGATATGGGGGCAAAACAAACAAATCTTCGAGATAGATCCCTGGCTTGGTTAAGAAGGTCGAGTAATTGGGAAAAAACAGCGCAAACCCCACTATCTTACTGTCAATCTCGGCTACAATCGCCTCGGCATAAATGCGGTCGCCAAATAAATGCTCCTCCAGCTGAGCGATCGACCCCGTAACTTGATGTGCTAGTTTTTCATATTCTGCCAAAGCCTGAATTAGGTCAAATATTTGGGGTACATCCGCAGCACTTGCTGAACGAATCGTAAAGTCTAAATTCATTAAGATTTGCTTAATTATAAATGTCCCAATCATCATCCCCATAACCTGGCGATGGTAATTGAGGTGAACAGTTCAAGATCTGTCTATCGTCAGAGGAACTTATTGTATATGTCGCATAATATGGCAGGCATAGCAAAATTAGCTATGACAACTAACAATTTACGTGTGGTGTGGAAAATGAAATTTAAGATTAGTGTATTGGCTGCTCTGTTGGCAGTAGTATTTCCTTTCTCTGTAAAGGCTCAAGAGGTAAAAACTCAAGAAGTAAAAGCTCAAGATTTAAACGTTTCTTGTGAATCTGGCGCTCAATGCGATGCCTTTCAGGTTAATTTCTCAGAAGAGGGTGAAGAAGTAGCGCAAACTAGAAGAACCCGCACTCGTCGAACTCGTCGCAGTGGTTTGGACAACCGATTTTATGCAGGAGGAAATCTCGGTCTGTTCGTTCCTTTCTTCGACATTACTGATGATGATGATGCAGATGTCGGCTTTACTTTTGGCGGTTTGTTTGGGTATAGATTTACTGAAAACATCAGTGCCGAGATAGAACTTTATGATTCTTTGGGTGGTACAGAAATAGACGATTTGGGCTACAACATCTTTGGCGCTTCCGCTAACGGAGTCTACAGATACTACTTGAATTCTGGTAACCCCAGAAGCCTTTATATCTTTGGTGGAGGTGGTTTAGGAGTAGGTGTTCTGAACTTCACTGGCGATGTAGCTGATGATGCGGATATTGATAGTCAAACAGGATTTCTCTTACAGGGTAATTTGGGGGTAGGATATCCTGTTTCCGACAGA
>JBCBWB010000320.1:0-2720 GCA_039817275.1 Cyanobacteria bacterium J06648_1
CCTAAATCCCCCAAGTATGGGGGATTTAGGGGGCTTCAAGTGGCATTTTATACTTTTAAAACATACTCTGAAGTGTATTTATACAACAGTTACTTTGCTATTGGTTTTAAAAGTTTAGAGCTTAGAGCTACGGACGCGAATGCGTCCCAGTCGTCTTACGACGATCTGCCCGAAGGGCTGTGCTTAAGGCTACTATTCCTGGCACTTAAGTATGTCATGTTATTGATTAAGGATTATCGTCTTCAAACTTATAGCCCACGCCGACTACGGTTCTAATAAAGGTAGGATTGGCGGCATCTGGTTCTATCTTCTTTCTGAGTCGGCGAATATGAGTATCAACCACCCGCTCATCGCCAAAGAAATCATTACCCCATAGTTTATCGATCAGTTGGGTACGACTCCAGACTCTACCTGGATAGCTCAAGAAGGTAGCAAGTAGATTAAATTCGAGGGTAGTTAGATCTAATTCTTCTAGATTTTGTGAGTCTAATTGTCTGGTAGCAACATGGCGATCTAGATCGGCAGAAAAGTGTTTGGTGCGGTGGGTAGCAGAGTTGTCTGACTGTACTCCATGGCGCAGGCTACGGCGCAGTAAAGCCCGAACTCTGGCAACTAATTCTCTGGGACTAAAGGGTTTAACCAGATAGTCATCTGCCCCTGTAGATAGTCCAATTACTCGATCTATTTCTTCTCCTCTGGCGGTGAGCATCATGATATAGGGGTCTTTATCATAAGGCTGCTGGCGAATGCGAGTGCAGACTTCTAGTCCATCTAAACCAGGCAGCATAATATCGAGAATTACCACATCGGGCTGCTGCTGTTTGAAGATATCTAATGCGGTTAGTCCATCATTAGCAACGCGACAGGAAAAGCTTTCTTGCGTTAAAGTTTGTTCGATCAGTTGAGCAATTTCTTGCTCGTCTTCAACAATTAGAATTTCCATGAGATATCACAGCTAATAATGGCTAGGCGATCGCAAATTATTGATCTATGTAACAGTATGATCGCAAAATATTAAAGATCTAGGATCTCGACTAATTGATTTCATTTTTGTTCAATGCTGCATTAGCTACACCAGCGATCGCCGCCAGCAAGATCCAGACGATAATGTTAACCCGTAGATCGAAAATGGTAACATCGGTCAGATTAAAAATGATGCAGGATGTAAATGCCACTAGATAGCTAAATAAAATTAGGCGCGATTCGTCGTTCGACCAACTGGTTAGTAATTTGGTTCCTTGAAACATAACCGTAGCCGCGATCGCCAGTAGTAAAACCAGAGATATAATTCCTGTTTCTGCGCCCAACATGAGAAATAAATTATGAGGATGTCCGAGCCACAGACTGTATTTGGCATCGTATAGGGGCGTAAAGTTGCGTAGTCCCCAGCCTAATAGGGGACGCTGTTGGATTAAATCCCAGCAGAATTGCCATTGAGTAATACGGAGCGTTTCGATCGGGCGATCGTAGAGCCGATCTGATAATCTCTGCCAAATAAAAGCAGGTACAACATACCGTAATTGGGTTCCTCCCAAGTTGGGGGCAAAAGAAGCCCACAAAATTGCCGTTGCACACCCTGTAACTGCCCAAACTAGCGATCGCCAACCAAAATATAAGGCATAAGCCATAAAGCTAAATATCGCCAGTCCCCAGGCATTGCGGGAGCTAGTAAGAATCAAGCCGCTGAGATCGGCGAGTAAAATTGAGCCAAGCAAAATCAAAGCTGGGGTTTTTAAGCGAGCTGTTTTTTGTCGCCAAGTTAGACACCATAACCCGATGGTGAGGGTAAAGGCGATCGCCAGATAGATTGCCAAAAAGTTGGCATAGATAAATACCGACGACATCCTGCCAGGGGGAACACCCAGGGGGACTAATTCCCAGCCCAAAATCCTGGCAAGCAAAGGGGGACTATTCCAGGCTAAATATAGCTGTCCTAAACCCAAAATGGCGATCGGCAGAGAAGGCAAAACTAATAGCCAAGCAAGCTGGCGCAGCTGTACAGGCTTGATAATTAAGAATCGCAGCGCCGCAAATACGGCAAAATAAGGCAAGAAATTAGCTAATCCTAGCCCCGCTTCCTTTGGGTACTCGGCAAAGACGGAACCGAGAATTAATAGAGTAGATAGGACTCCTAATGTCTGATGGAGAGGGCTTTGGAGAATTTCAGAATAGCGATCGCGCCAAACCAAGAATAGAACAATGACTAATCCCAAGGCTCCTAAAGCTGGGAAAAGGGGTAAAAAAAGGACGCTGGCACAAAAACAAAGCCACGTCCTATCATCAGTTATTTGCTTACTTAACCACATTAATCAACTGCTGTTTGACTCATATTGATATTTTTGTTTGCCAAAGCACTAACAACTAGAAAATTAACCATCGGTCGAGCGACAACAGCTCATTAGGGCAGATCCTGTAATCCATTATCAGGAGTGTTAGAAACCTGTCTGTTGAGATCGGCAAAGGACTGATTATAATCGGTAATCGAAGACAGTAAGTTACCTCTTTCAGTAGTCAAGCTAGTTTGAGCTTCAATTACGTCGGTTTGAGTACCAACACCTGCCTGGAAACGTAAACGAGCCAGACGCAAACTTTCCTCTGCCAATTCTACGGCTCTAGTCGCAGTGCCAATATTACTCAGATTGGATTCCAACTGGAAGAAAGCCTGCTCTACCGCAAAGCGAATTTGATTGCGCTGGTTCGCAAATTGAGTTTCGGCAATT
>JBCBWB010000321.1:0-2716 GCA_039817275.1 Cyanobacteria bacterium J06648_1
AGACACCAAAACAGATTGAGAATACGATTCGTCATATCTGTGGTTTAGTTCGGTAATCTTCGGATGGGATGGGAGTAAGTAATCTAAAACTTTAGTACAGATAACCCAGTATTCGTCTGTTGAATTTTAGCAAATCTGCATGATCTGGAAGGAGATAATACTCCTGGTCATCAAATTGACTAAAAATTCAAGACTAATATCGGCGAATTGATTTTCAATATATCAGCCTGATCTTTGCATTGCAATGGCTTGGAAGCAACAATTAAACTTGACTGTGCGACAAATTTGTCCGCAATCTATATGGAAAGTTGTTGGAAGAAAACTCGCTCTTTAGTTTTCTTGTTCTATCAAAACTGTCTTGCTCCCAAGCCAGCCTTTGTCTGATTCAATCTTGACTGTTCCTTTTTTCTTTTTCTTTCGTCTACCGCTTTGCCTACCATCAGTATTTTGTTTGCCAGGACTCATGGGGTAGTCAGGAGCTAAAATCCGTCTACCAATCTTCTACCGATTTTAGCTCTAAACTCCCTGAAAAATACCAAAAAAGGCTTACTTATTGAGAATCAAAAGTGAATATTAATGCATCTTCAAACAACTAAAACCTCCTCAGAGAGAAGGTTTTAGTTATATCGGAGCGGCGGGATTTGAACCCACGACCCCCACTACCCCAAAGTGGTACGCTACCAAGCTGCGCTACGCCCCGTTTTTATCCGATAATCATCATAACATTGATTTGTGCAGATAGTGCAAGAACTTCTATAACTCTGTGACTAAAAGGGTTATAGAAGTTTTTTTGTGAACAGAAAAGGGTTGGATGTTCAGTATGGATACTACTAATTTGGATAGTTATTGGATGTAGTTTTTTGTAATCTCTCAAAAAAGTGGTGCGAAAGTGGTGCGGTTTTTATCAATCGCTCTAAACCATGTATATCAATAACGAAGAGAGAAAAGCTAAGATTGGCATAGTTAGTTTATCTGCTAGTAGAGATAATTCAATCAAGCTTAGATTCACATATCCGAAAAAGAAAAGAAACGACCTCAATGTTTCAACTAACACTGATGAGGGTTGGATTAATGCTCTTAGGATTGCTCAAACAATAAATGCTGATATTGAACTAGGACAGTTCGACTCGACTCTAGCTAGATATAGTAATAGACGGTCACAAGCACTAGAAATTGCCAGTAGACAACCAAATTTACTTGACCTTTGGGAGACATACAAAGAGACAAGTAAGACTCGCGTAGCTGCCACAACTATAAAGAAGCACTGGGTACAGTACGAGAGACATTATTTAGGTAGAACACCAAAGAAATTACTAGAACTTGATAAAGCCAGTGAGTTTGTAGGTCATCTACTAAGCCGTTACAGTTCTGGTTCTATATTACCTGTCTTTTCTAACTGCCTTAATCCATCAGTTAATTTAGCAGTTAAAACAGGAAAGATAGAACGTAATGTATATGCTGCAATACCTATAGAGAAACGCAGTAAAAAAGCAATAGAAGCTTACGAAGCACATGAGGTCAAAGCTATTGTAGGAGCATTCTATAGTGATGAATACGTCAAACCTAGCAGCGTTTATCCTCATTCATACTATGCTCCCATGATTGACTTTATTAGCTTGGTGGGATGTCGTCCTAGCGAATGTCATGCTTTAACCTGGAATGATATAAAGCAGAAGAATGACAGGCTCTACATTCGATTTAACAAAGCATACAGTCAAGGTATCTTACTACCTCATACTAAAACGCATGAGACAAGATTGTTCCCTGTCAACAAGCAGCTAAAGACATTAATTAATACGATGGCTACAGTTGAGAATAAGCACAACCTTATATTTCCTAGCGTTTCATTAGGTTATGTAAACCAGAAAACTTTCAATCGCCGTTACTGGAAAGTAATAGTACAAGGCTTGATTGATGATGGAGTATTAGAGAAAGCCTTACGTTCTTATAGCCTGAGACATTCATTTATTACCAGACTTATAAGGGAAGGGTTTGATATCGCTACTGTAGCTAGATTGTCAGGCAATAGTACAGAGATGATATGTAAGCATTACTTAGCCAGCAAAGAACAATTTGAAGTACCAGAACTCTGATTAATACAAAGAGGGGAATTTCACCCCTCTACAGCCTAAGAAAACTTACCTAACTGTTGATTAACCTGCTTTAATTGTTCCCCAACTTGTTTGAGTTGAGACTTCAAAGTAACTTGTTTGGAATTAAGCTTATCTCTTAAATTACACAACTTAGTATAAGTAGAAGAGACAGGTCGTTCTTGGCTTGCATATAGTTTTCGTTGTATTTGTGTTTCTTGAGTATCAGAAAACTCCAGAAAATCAGGAGACAAATAATTGTGATTGTGATTAGGAATGGAAGGGAATGCTTCAACAGCAGGTCTTGAATTTTCTAATTCATAAGCATTTAACTCTTGGAAAGCTTCTAATGTATTTGCATAAGGAACAGAAGAACCTTCGTTCTCCATCCCAGGATGTTGGGAGTATTGTTTGTTATTCATTTATTTTCGTTACTAATTAATTGTAATAATTCTCTTCGTATCAGACCAGTAATAGTTAATCCCTTCCTATGACAATAATTACGCAGTCTATTTTTATCATCAGTAGTTAAATAAGAAATTACTTGTTCCCAGAAATGTTGAATGATAAGAAAAAAGACGATAAACAGGCACAAATAATAGTAAAATCTGCCTAGCTCATCGCCT
>JBCBWB010000322.1:0-2688 GCA_039817275.1 Cyanobacteria bacterium J06648_1
TTAGAAGCTAGCCTTTGACCATAAAAACACCTCTAAATCAAGAAAATGCGGTCTGAAGCTAGTTATTGAGAGTATATAAGACGATTAGGTAATTCAAAAAAAATTTGAATAGTCGAACTAATCTGACCTATGTTAGTAAGCATCATGAAAATCTGCGTCATGATTAACCTAGCAGTACAGCTTGCCCCAAAAACCTTATTTCTTAAGCGACTTTATGGAAACAATCTTTTTTTCAATAGAACCCAGCGTGACAGAGGTTTCAATCAAGGGAAATCTAGAGCAATTTTTGATCGTTTTATCAGTATCTCTGAGCGTAGCCACAATATCGCGGATCTTTAGCTGGTTTCGGCAAATTCCCTATACTCTGTTATTGGTGATCGTCGGACTTGGTTTGGCGTTTGTCGATATTCGCCTGGTTAGTTTATCTCCCGAGTTGATTTTAGAGATTTTTCTGCCGCCTTTACTGTTTGAAGCTGCTTGGAATATACGCTGGCGCAGTCTTAAAGATAGTTTAGTCCCTGTAAGTTTATTTGCGATCGTTGGTGTCGTCATTTCAGTTGTGGGGGTGGCTTTCCCCCTCAGCTATTTTACCGATATGTCTCTGGCGACGGCGTTGTTGGTCGGTGCTAGCTTATCTGCCACCGATCCCGTTTCTGTTGTGGCTTTGTTTCGAGAATTGGGTGCTAGCAAACGCTTAACTATCCTGATGGAAGGAGAAAGCCTATTTAATGATGGGGTTGCCGTAGTGGCATTTCTCCTGCTGGTCAACATTCCTCTTGGTAGTGGCGAATTTGGCGTTTCTCTAATTGCGGTTCGCTTTCTTACCTTTGTCGGCATTGGTTTGGGAGTAGGGAGTCTGATTGGATTTGGTATTTCTTATTTAACCCAGAGGTTCGATTTGCCCCTCGTCGAACAATCTTTAACTTTAGTGTCTGCTTATGGGACATATTTAATTACGGAAGAGTTAGGAGGATCGGGGGTAATTGGTGTCGTCACCGTGGGTATTATCCTCGGTAACTTTGGCTCCCGTATTGGCATGAATCCTCGTACTCGACTACTAGTATCTGAATTCTGGGATTTTTTAGCATTTTTTGTCAATTCGATTGTCTTTTTACTCATTGGCGACCAAATAAACTTTTACAGTCTCCAAAACAACTTTGATTTAATCGTTGTCGCGATCGCCGCTGTTCTGGTAACCAGAGCGATAGTCATCTTCGGCTTGGGCAATCTCAGCAATCTCATTAGTCAAACAAAAACCGATTTGAGGGAGCAAACTGTACTCTGGTGGGGAGGTCTGCGGGGTTCTGTCTCGATCGCCGTAGCTCTGAGCGTGCCTGTCGTCCTCACGGGTAGACAAGAAATTATCGATACCGTATTTGGTGTGGTGCTATTTACCCTGCTGGTTCAGGGATTAAGTACCAAATGGTTGCTAAATACCCTCAACCTAATTGGCGATCAGCCTTTGCGTCAGGAGTATTCAGAATTACTGGCTCGCAAAGTAGCCATGACTCGCGTTTTAGACTATTTGGACAACAATGAACTGGCTTCGGAAATCGACCCTGAATATTATCGCTACCAGCAGGGACTAGTCAAAGGGCAACTTCAAAGTATTGAAGACAAAATCAATACCATGCAAAAAGAGCATGATAACCTCAGAGCAATGACAATGGAACAGCTCAACGAGCAGCTTTTAGATATCGAGGCAGATACCTATGCCGAATTTATCCGTGCAGGTAAATTGAATGAAAATTTGTCTCCTGTACTACAAGAAGTTATTGCCAAGGCTGGAGATTAAGCAGCCTGCAACCGCGACTAAGTTTTAGGAGGCGTTCTAGATCGAGCGTCAATTTGCGAACCAATTTCGCTAAAATTTACTTATAACCCCTCTATACTCCAGATTAGGCATGAATGCGAAGAACGTTTTAGGTGGAACATTAAAAGTCTGCTGCACCTCCCCCATGACAGGATTTTATCGTAACGGTAAGTGCGATACGGGAGCAGAGGATCGAGGAGTTCACATTATTTGTGCTGAAGTTACCGCTAAATTTCTAACCTTTAGTAAGCAACAGGGCAACGACCTGAGTACGCCGATGCCCATGTATAATTTTCCAGGGCTAAAACCAGGAGACTGTTGGTGTTTGTGTGCCTTGCGTTGGAAAGAAGCTCTAGATGCGGGTTTTGCTCCACCAATTAATTTGGAAGCTACCCACGAATCGATGCTTGATTTTATCCCCTTAGAAGTTTTAAAGGAACATGCCATTGGGTTAAACCAGAAATAAATTGCTGAGGATACCACAGGCGATCGCTTGATTTAGTGACCAAGATATCTGGCGATCGCTATGCATCTCGTAAATTTCTTAATTCTGACCTCAAACAACCTATACCAGTAAACTAGAGCATCGACTAACGACTCACCGTTAAAATATATTCCCCGGTACCTTCTTCGTCATAAGTATTAACAATGACGTTGTAAACACCGTCCGCAGGAAGAGTCACTTCGATCTGTGAGTTGCTATCGTCCTGACTAATATCGTCATTTTCATCAACAGTTTTACCATTGCTATCTACCAGGGCGACAAAAGTATCAAAGTCATCACTTTCTAAATAGATCGTCAAAGAATCTCCTGCCTCACCCTGAATTGGATAAAAATCATACAGACTACCATCATCGGCAATTACGCGATCGCC
>JBCBWB010000323.1:0-2566 GCA_039817275.1 Cyanobacteria bacterium J06648_1
GAAGCCTTTCGCCAACGTTGGAATCAGAGGCAATCCCAAAGCGATCGCTCTCTTGATACGCATTCCCTTGCGCCGCAGAGCGCCAGCTCAGATCGTCGTGAGACGACTGGGACGCATTCGCGTCCGCGCGACGCGGGGTCGTATCGCTTCCTACATGTATCTACAGACGAAGTTTACGGCAGCCTAGAGGCAGACGATCCTGCCTTTACCGAAACAACTCCCTATACCCCCAACAGTCCCTATTCCGCCTCCAAAGCGGGGAGCGATCATCTAGCACGAGCATACTTCCATACCTACGGGATGCCAACGATGATTACCAACTGTTCCAATAACTATGGACCCTATCATTTTCCCGAGAAGTTGATTCCCTTGATGTGTATCAACATCCTTCTGGGTAAACCTCTGCCTGTATATGGCGACGGGCAAAATATTCGCGACTGGCTCTATGTCGAAGATCACTGTCGAGCCTTAGATGCCGTAATCGATCGCGGTGTACCAGGAGAAACTTACAATGTCGGTGGCAACAACGAAGTAAAAAACTTAGATCTAGTCGAGCAACTGTGCGAACTGATGGATGAGCTTGCCCCTAGCCTGCCCGTACGTCCATCCAAAGAGCTAATTACCTTTGTCAAAGACCGAGCAGGACACGATCGCCGTTATGCGATCGACGCGAGCAAAATAGAGCGAGAACTAGGCTGGACTCCCCAAGAAACCGTCGAAGGTGGTCTACGCCGTACCGTAGAATGGTATCTCGCTCACCAAGAGTGGTGGCAACCGTTATTGAGTGATGAATATAAGGCTTACTATGACAAGGTGTATGCCTAGATTAGCTCTAAGCTATAAGCCTTAAGCTATAAGCCTTAAGCGCAGCTCACCGTTACTGCGATTAGAACTCTTTGCCTCTGACGCTTTGAGCTGCGGGTAAAATATATCGACAATAATCAATTAAAGATAGGGAAATGGCGATCAAGTCCGACTTTGGGCTAGGTTGTTGCTTTCCTATTTTTTTTTTTTACTGGTCAAAACTAGATCTAAGAAAAGCTAATGACTAATAACTAATAACCAATAACTACGAGCAGTTCGACTAAAAATTCTCACTAATACATTTTCAGCGATCAAATAGTGGTCAATTTAAAAATTGGATGTTAAGTTTTCCAGTTAGTTGAACCGATCAAATTACTCCCTCCTTACTAAATCCAAAATGTTCCAAGTAGATGAGGCTCAAGCTTGTTTAAGACAGGCACAAGAATACTGGCAATCTCAGCAGTGGCAGCAGACAATTCAAGCCTGTGCTCAAGCTTTGGCGATGAATCAGCAGCTACCTCAAGCACACAAGTTAATGGGGGATGCTCTACTACGAACGGATAAGGTAAAAGAGGCGATCGGCTACTATCGAGAAGCAATTAGACTCAAGCCAGATTTCGCTGAGGTCTACGCCAATTTGGGTGCTCTTCATGCTAAACAGCAGCGATACCAAGAAGCCATCAATTATTATCAGCAGGCATTAAAAATTGATCCCAGCTTTGTGGCAGTTCAAAAGCCTTTAAATAGAGCAACGCAATTATTAGCCGCAACCAAACAAAATACTCAGTTGCTACCAGAGACAGATGCTATCTTGAGCCAACGTCTCAGCCAGGGTCAAGATTTACAGAGTCGTGGGGAATTGGAAGCGGCACTCAAGGAATATCTCACGGCAGCTAAATTGCGACCCCAGCGGGTCGAAACCTATCGAGAAATTATTAAACTGTGCGAACGATTAGGCTTGTGGGCTGATGCAGCGAAATACTGTCGTCTGATCATGAGGCTAACAAAAGGTAATAATCCCGAATCTTCTCTTTCTCTCCCGACTCCAGCCATCGAAACCTATAGCTCATTTACAAATAATCTTGTAACTCAATCCAGCCAGACGATCGCTTTGGAAGCTGAAATTGCCGCGCCACAAAACTATCTGGATCTGGGTAATAATCTGGTGCGTCAGGGCAACTATGACGGCGCCATCGACTGCTACCGTCGCGGCATAAAACAGCAGCCGCAACTTATTGATAACTACCTGGCTTTAGGAGAATTATTGATCCAGCAGGGGCAAGGAGAAGCAGCGATCTCCTGCTATCTATTGGGTCTAAAACAGCAGCAGCACCCTGAACTCTATTTCAATTTGGGTAAAGTCTATCAGGCAATGCAGCATTGGGCGAAAGCGGCTTTGTGCTATCAAAAAACTCTGCAACTAGATTCTCAGCAAATTCAAGCCTGTCACGAACTGGGAGAGGTTTTGAGCCAACAACAACAGTGGTCTGAAGCCGTAAAAGCCTACCAACAGGCGATCGCCCTCAAAACCGATTTTTCCTGGACTTACAATAATCTTGGTTATGCTCTAACCCAGTTAAACAGATGGTCTGAGGCTATCCCCGTCTATTCTCAGGCAGTTGCCCTCAAACCCGATTTTCCTTGGTCATACTACAATCTGGCAGAGGCACATGGCAAACTGGGTCAGTGGGAACAGGCGATCGCGACTTATCAACGGGCAGTCGAGCTGCAACCAGACCTACCCCAGGTACAGCAGAAGCTA
>JBCBWB010000324.1:0-2547 GCA_039817275.1 Cyanobacteria bacterium J06648_1
CAGAGCCTCGGTTTTATCATCTGTCTTGTTGAGATATCTGCATACTAGCCTAGTGAATTCATCATTTGGCATTTCTGCCTCAGAAGCCCTAGCGATCGCCATATTTTGGCAAAGAATTGTCAGTGTAATAATCGACAAAGGCAATATTTTTTTCATAGTTAGTTATGGTAGATGTTTAACTAATAATTCGGTTTTAAATTTTCTGACAAAATATATTTAGTCAGGAAACTGTGTGGTTGTTATCATGACTAAGGCTGCTCCTTGAAGAACCAGATCTTCTCCTGTAGAAATAGTTCCAGTTACAGAAGTGTCGCCTTGAGCAACATAGTTCGAAACATCAAAAGTATCAAAATCTACACCATAAACGTTACTTGCTTGGCTAGTATTAATTGATGAATTAAATTGATTTTCTAACGGATTGTAAGTATCACTAAGAGTATTTCCATTAAAAGCAAAGGACTCATCAATACCGCTCAAGGAATAATCTCCTTCCCAAAGCAGCATCGAAAACTTAGCAATAGGATCTGTCGCAACTTTAATTCCAGTCAAGCTGTAGTTAATGGTTTCATTACGCGATGGACTTAAGCCCTCATATATTTTAATAGTGTTAATTTTATTGCTTGCCAAAGTTGGGTCGTCATAAATTACTACTAAAGACCATCCAGACAGGACTCCTTGAAAGTCACAGTAAGCGGCATTATTATTAGTGTTATCTACTGCTAAATCAGAAAATTGATAGCTGCCATTTCCTTTTTGAGTAATTAGATCCGTTACGTCTTTCACTCCTTGAAAATAGTAATAATCATTATCCCCGTAATAAGGATCTGAAACGAATATTGATGAAGTGTAAGTCTGATCTGCGATTAATGATGTTCCCTCAAAAGTAATTTGACTATCAACATTTTGTCCTGAACCAGCCCAATAGAGATAAGCTTTTTGAACAGTTGCATCCCCAGGAAGCTCAGAAATAGAGGCAGTAGAACTACTGTTTAAGCTACATGCATTAACATCATCAGAACTACTTCTGAGTGTACCTCCTGTTACGGTGTAATTGATTTTTCCAGTAAATTGTTGCGCTCCAGCTAAACTATCTGCTTTTGCCTCGACTGAAATCAGACAGCAGCCAAAACTAAATAATAGTAAACTATTAATTTGCCATAAGGATCTATTTGATATTTTTAACTGAGTGGGTAAATTGAGCATAATTTTTTATAGGTAAATTTATATTAATTTGATACCGCAGTTTTATTGATAATGGTCAAATATGGTGCGTTAGCCATCAAAAAAAGAATTTATTTTATCCAATATGCTACTGTGCATTTACCAGGAGTTGCTACAGTATTTTTGGGTAAAAATATTTTAAGAAGGCATGAAGTCTTAGACAGTTTTATAAAGGCAATTTAATTTAAGATGTCTTAAAAGACATGCTTGAATACACAAATTTATCTAACAATTAATTATGTTCCTCAGCTGCGTAACTCCAAGCAATAATGATTTTTGAGTCACAACGCCTAGTAGCAGTAAATACGGAGAATAATTAATTTAAGCTGCTATTACGCAAGATTTATATTTTTAATAATTCGACAAAAATAGGACGGATCCAAGCTTATATTTTGCCCGATAGATTATTGTGTCGTTTCAGGTGAGAACCCCGTTTTCTGAACCAGTACTAACCAGCAACCTAATAAAAATACACAGGCGATCGCACCGATGATTTTATGATCTAAACTAACAATATTTAATTGAGTAGAAATAAAGCCAAAACTGCTTATTCCTGCTCCAAAACCGCCAAAATATAATCCCATACCTAGTCCAGATCTAGCTTGAGGAAAGACGTTGAGGATTAGAGGCAGAATACCGTTCAGCAGCAAACTAAGATAAATAAGTAGAAATGCGAGTGGCAAAGTAGAGCTTGGCAACCAAGAGAATAGTGCTAGAGCCATAATAGTTCCCGCTATACCAATTAACATAGTTTTAAAGTTATTGAGCTTAGTCGCAATTTTTCCCGCAGGTAGAGCCGCTAAACCCAATAAAACCAGGAAGATAGTCATCGCCGTCTTGCCATTATCTGCTCCAAATTGAAGTTGAAGAAATTCGCTGACTGCGGGCATGATATACCTCAAACTCCAGCTCATCCAAATTCCAATGGTAAAGGTTAGGCTTGATAAGCGCAGGGAAATTTGTGGAGTTTTACCTCGCTGTTTAACGGGATTCGCGACAGAATTGACTGGATTTAATTGGCGCAAAGCAAAAGCCGCCAGCAGCAGAGAAAATGAACCCAGAGCAAAAGCAAATCCTGCACCAAGATTCAGAATTATGCCATAGGCATCAAAGCGCAACGCACCAATAACTCCACCCACCAAAGTAAGAACACTAGCAGCCTGGGGTAATTTAGCTTTAGGAGCGCAGCGACCTAATAAACTCATCGTTGGCGCCCGAAATATTGCCATGGCGCTAGCCCAGATAATAGCTAACCCTGGTAACAGCCACCTCAATGTTCTGGACGAAAACTGTTCGGGACTAAATATTGCTAAACAGGGAAAAATA
>JBCBWB010000325.1:0-2545 GCA_039817275.1 Cyanobacteria bacterium J06648_1
TTGCTGAGTAGCGCCATTCCTTGAGCGTAGGAACACATTTTGGAGCAATATAGAGCATCACGAACCTTATTAATAAACTGCTGTTTATCTCCCTGATAATCCCCTCCAGGAGCGGGAATTTCCTTAGAAGCGGCAACCCTCTCATCTTTGTAAGCAGACATGACGCGAGCATTAACTGCGGCATAGATAGTCGGAATTGGCACTCCCAACTCTAGGGAACTAACCACTGTCCAGCGACCTGTTCCTTTTTGACCCGCAGCATCGAGAATCGAATTTACTAGCGGCTGGTGAGTTGCGGGGTCGGTATTACTGAAAATATCAGCCGTGATTTCAATCAAGAAGGAATTTAGCTCATCGGTATGATTCCATTCGCTAAATACTTGCTCCAGCTCATCTCCACTAAGATCGAGAGTACTTTTCATTAGGTCATAGGCTTCGGCAATTAGCTGCATGTCGCCATACTCAATGCCGTTATGTACCATTTTGACGTAGTGACCCGCGCCGCCTGGACCAATGTAGGTAACGCAAGGACCATCATCAACCTGAGCCGCAATCTTGGTCAGGATTGGCTCCAAATCGCGATAGCCAGCTTCAGTACCACCAGGCATCAAGCTAGGTCCATTAAGTGCGCCTTCTTCACCACCGCTAACTCCCATGCCGACAAAACCTAGTCCTACTGCTTCTAGGTCTTTAGTACGTCTTTCAGTATCGTCATACAGCGAGTTGCCGCCATCGATAATGGTATCTCCATCTTCAAGTAACGGTTTGAGCTGTTCAATTACAGCATCAACAGGACCCCCTGCCTTGACCATGACTAAAATATTACGGGGTCGCTCTAGGGTTTGTACAAACTCTTCGAGAGAGTAAGCTGCTTTAATATCTTTACCTGTCGCTCTTTCTGCCATAAATTTCTCGGTCTTGGCAGCGGTGCGATTATATACGGCAATTGGGAAACCGCGACTTTCTACGTTGAGGGCGAGATTTTCGCCCATGACGGCTAAACCAATTACACCAAAAGTTCTTTTTGCCATAGTATTTAACTTGCCCTGATTCTTGCTGGTTTGACTGGAAAAATAACAATCTAAAAAAAGGCTAGCTTAGTTTGTCAAGTTCATCTTCGTTCCTTAATTAACTCTTCGATTTTTTGGCGGTCAAACGCCGCTATCTCTAGAATTTGCTTAATAAACGGTATTGAATTATACAAAATAGCTGATTTTAGCTTAGTGAACAATATTTATTCATTAAATCTTGAATCAGCCAAAGCGATCGCCACAGTGCGCCACAATATATATTTGCTAATCTAAAAACTGCTTAATTTCCAGACTCCCTAATAATGAATTCAGATTATGAATCTATTATTAAAATCAAAAAATTATTGATGCTGCTTGAGGTAAAAGTTGCGATTTTTATTTTAGTTCTCTGCCTTCGAAACTAATAAAACTTTTTACAATTTGCTTCAGAATAATCTCCAGCCACTAAAATTGTCAGAATATGGCTGATGAAGGATCGATATCATGATAGTTATGATTACAGACAAACAAATCTTGTCTCCCCAACAGGTTTGTCAAAGTTGTTTGCTGTCAGACAAAAGTGGTCTACCTCGATGGCGCAATAGTAAGCTAGGCTGCGGCAAAATTCTTAAGCAGCAAACATCCAGACAGGCTGAAGTTTATCAATGCCAAATGGGTTTTAACGTCACCTGGATTGAATAAACAGCCCCATTCACCGCTTTGGTTTAGACAAGATAAGAGATAATTGCGTTATCGTGTTATCAATAGTAAGCAAACGGTGTCTTCCCTAGCTGGAGCGATCGTCTTTGTTATGAATTATAAAAGCTAACTTGCATCGACGTTTAATCGATATTACTATAGCCTGTTGACTTTATCTATCTGGAGCATACTTAAATATGGCGAGGTTTGGGACTGCCGATGTTAAAGAACGCTTTTTTGGCGCAGCCGTATATCTTTTTGCTATTTATGATGCGCTCGCTTTAGGCGGCGGCTTGGTGCAGCAAATACCTGCCTTAGAACCCATATTTAGGCTGTTGGTGCTGTTGATAACACCTGTAGCCTGGCTCTATCAGGTTTTCAATCAGATTATACCTTTTGGCTTTGGTAGCTTAGTGGTATTTTTTGTTTTGTTTATCGCCGTGGTCAGGAACGAAAAAATTCCCTACTTCATTCGTTTTAATACCCTACAGTCTATCCTGTTTGGTATCGCTATCTCTCTGATTGCTATCGTTTTTGGCTTCGTTGGCGGATTAGGATTAATCGGCGGACTGGTTTTTGTAATTGCTACGGGGGCAAGTCTTTTTTGTATCGCTGAATGTGCCATGGGTCGCTATCCTGAAATACCTTCCATCTCGGCGGCGGTATACAGTCAGTTGCCCAGATAAATCTGGTTTAATCCTGCCACTTCAAACCCGCAGTGCTAAACAATCTGATTTCCTAAAGTGCCAATTCCTTCAATCTCAACTCTGACTTGATCTCCAGGCTTCATTGCCCCAACTCCTTCGGGAGTCCCTGTGAGAATGATATCTCCAGGC
>JBCBWB010000326.1:0-2516 GCA_039817275.1 Cyanobacteria bacterium J06648_1
TACAAGAGCTATACTTTTCGGCTGTATGAGATTTGACCTGGAAACGAATTCTTGAAGATCTAAGAAAAATCAAGTTTGCTAAAGTTTGACTATATCGACAGTATTTTTTCACTTTATATGAGGCTATGAATTTTAGAGGTTTGTGTTGTCAAGCTAATTCACATTAGGCGTATATGATTAATTGTTAAACAAATGAAATGTCGCCAGGATCAAAGCATTTTTGGCGCGCAATTAGTTATCTTGATACTTAGCAGACGCAAAGTTAGCTTACTCCACTCAACTTTTAAGCTAACAGTTGGTAACAGCTTGCTCTTCGCTGACGCGCTGCACGATAAAAACATCGATAAATATTGATCAATAATTAGGAGAAAACTAGTCAACAATGCCCCAACGCATTTTAATTTGGTATCGCAACGACCTTCGAGTTCACGATCTGCTTGCCCTAGATGAAGCGATGCAGCAAGAAGCGGAAATTATTCCCGTATACTGTTTTGACGAGCGCAGCTTTGGCGAAACATCTTTTGGTTTTCCTAAGACTGGTAGCTATCGCGCCCAGTTTTTAAGCGAGTCAGTGGCAGATCTGCGTAATTCCCTCCAGCAGTTGGGTAGCAACCTCGTAGTGCGTCGGGGCTTGCCTGAAGAAATTATTCCTGCGATCGCCGAGCAGTTAAAAGTAGACCAGGTGTCCTACAGCAAAGAAGTTGCCTCGGAGGAGAAAAGAGTCGAGAAGAAACTAAGAAAAGCTTTGGCAGCTCAAAAGATTAAGGTAAATGTCTATTGGGAAGCAACCCTCTATTTACCTGAAGATCTGCCTTTTAGTATCCAGCAGACTCCAGAACTATATACAAATTTTCGTAAGCAGGTAGAAAAAAAGTCAGAAATTAACGAATCTCTGACCCCGCCCCAGAAATTGCCGCCTCTACCAGAGATTGAGCTAGGAGAGATCCCTTCCTTAGCCGAGTTGGGTTTAGCCACGCCCAAATTTGATGAACGAGGAGTATTACCGTTTAGAGGTGGTGAAACCGAGGCAATTAAACGGCTAGAGGATTATTTTTGGCAGCAGGACTGCTTAAAAAAATACAAAGAAACCCGCAACGGTATGTTGGGCGCTAACTATTCTTCTAAGTTCTCTCCGTGGCTGGCTCTCGGCTGTATTTCGCCCCGATTTATTAACGATCAGGTAATTAAATACGAAGCCGAGCGAGTTAAGAATAATTCTACTTATTGGCTAATTTTTGAACTAATTTGGCGCGACTTTTTTCGCTTTATTGTGGCAAAGCATGGCAATCAGGTATTTAAAATTACGGGGATGCAGGGTCAAGAAATTCCCTGGAAAGAGGATTGGCAACGCTTCGATCTCTGGCGAGAGGGCAAAACTGGTTATCCTCTGGTTGATGCCAATATGCGCGAACTCGCCGCCACGGGCTTTATGTCCAATCGTGGTCGCCAAAACGTAGCCAGTTTTCTGACTAAGAATTTGGGGATTGACTGGCGTATGGGTGCAGAATGGTTTGAATCACTGCTGGTCGATTATGATGTTTGCAGTAATTGGGGCAACTGGAATTACACCGCAGGAGTCGGCAATGATGCTAGAGGCTTTCGCTATTTCAATATTGCCAAACAGACCAAAGACTATGACCCGCAAGGGGAATATATTAAGCACTGGCTGCCAGAATTAGCTGCTTTACCTGGGGACAAAGTTCGTGATCCTGGTAAGTTAAGCAAAGAAGACCAAAAGCGTTTTGGGGTGAATCTGGGGGTAGACTATCCCCGTCCTGTAGTAGACTTTTTCAAATCCGTTAAGGCAAACGAAAAAGTGTATCAGAGTGCTGTTGGCTAGACATTAGACATTGCGAGATGTTATGCCCTCTGCCCTCTGCCTCCTGCCTTGACACAACTTTTACGCATTAAATGGAAACAGGATTTAGTATGAGTCTAGACAGTGATCATCAGCTAACAGCAGAAATTCCCTCCACGATTAGCGAGGGAGTGTGACACGAACCATTCCAGATGCGATCGTTGCCGATGGCGACTATCTGTTTAAGAACCTGATAGACGTTACCAGCGATCGCAGTATCTTTAATTCGTCCTGTAATTTTGCCATTTTGTACCCGATAGCCCAGATCGACATTAACCGAAAAGTCGCCGCTGATATCTGCACCACCTCCTAACAGGCGATCAACGATAATGCCGTTGTCTAGCTGGGTAATCAATTCAGCCCAAGAGTTGTTGCCAGGTGCCACAATCAAATTTACCAGAGAGGGACTGGGGTAACTGTCTAAGCCAGGGCGAAAACCGTTGCCTGTAGATTCGAGGTTTAATTCTCTGGCAACAGTGCGATCGCAGTAAAATTGCTTCAGTATTCCCTGGGTAACTAACTCTAGCTTTTGGGTCGGCATCCCCTCGTCATCAAAGGGACAGTCGTAGGGCTGGAGAGCTGGCTGTTGGGAGAGGCTAACCTGTTCGGAGATAATCCGCTCTTGCTGCAAATCGCTCCAGGGGGAAGATTTCTCTTG
>JBCBWB010000327.1:0-2489 GCA_039817275.1 Cyanobacteria bacterium J06648_1
ATGGCTTAGAGGAAGAACAGCAAAAAGTCTCTCTGATGACTCTCCATTCCGCTAAGGGTTTAGAGTTTCCCGTGGTTTATCTTGTGGGCATGGAACAGGGTTTATTACCTCACAACCGCACTCTCAACGATCCTCTAGAGATAGAAGAAGAACGCCGCTTGTGCTACGTAGGTATCACTCGTGCTCAAGAACAGCTATTCTTGACCTACACCAGAGAGCGTCGTCTTTGGGGAACCAGAGAACCAGCCGTATCCTCTCAGTTTTTGCAAGAGCTGCCTGGAGAACTAATCGACAGTAATATCAATGTCAAAAGCAGCTACCGTCGTCGTACCCGTGCCGAAAGAACTTCCAAGGCGATCGAGATTGACTGGCATGTGGGCGATCGCGTATTGCATCATGAGTTTGGTGCAGGGGAAGTAACTCATGTCTTGGGTAGCGGTAAAAAAGCTACTTTGGCAGTGAAGTTTCTCAGCATGAACGTGACCAAGATTATTCCCAAAATAGCCCCGATGGAAAAAGTAGAATAATTAGCGTTACTGAATATAGCTTTCAGACCATATAAGTACTAAGTTGACTATTTAATTTAACTTTACATGACTTCTAATTCCAGGTTAATCTTGCTCCTCAATGATTGAAAGGTGAAAACCTAAGCATAAATTTGGGGCAGTAAGTTCATGGATAAGAACAGCTTTTGGCGCAGGTTATTTTCTTTTGCTACAGTCTCTTTGATGACCATCATCATAATTAGCTTGGTTTCTCATAGCTATCCATCTCTAGCAGAAAAGAAGGCACCTTGGGGATATGGTGGAGAATACAATGTTCATCAATGGGGGCAGATTTCGCCTGAATTTGAATCTTGTAAAGTAGGACGCAATCAGTCACCGATCAATCTTAGTAGCGCCGATAACAATCTTCGCCCTAAATCAGCAGAAATTGAGTTTGACTATCAGTCTAGTGAAGTTGAAGTAGTCAACAATGGACATACAATTGTCGTCAATTATGCCGAGGGCAGTTCGGTAACGATAGACAATCAAAAATATGCGCTCAAGCAGTTTCATTTCCATACCCCTAGTGAGCATACAATTGATAATCAGGGTTCGGCAATGGAAGTCCATTTTGTACACCAAAATGAGGCAGGAAAATTAGCTGTGGTGGGGGCAATGATGAATTCGGGAGCAGAAAATCCCCTGATTTCTCGTGTTTGGCAAGCTATGTCCGATGGCAATAAAGCACATAAAAGCCAAAGTATGAACCTGAATGCCGCTGATTTATTACCCCAAAACAAAACTTATTTTAGCTACGAAGGCTCGTTAACAACTCCTCCCTGTAGCGAAGAAGTGAGCTGGAATTTATTATCAGAACCCATAGAGGTATCACCAGAACAAATTGCCGCTTTCAGCCGCATATTTCAGTATAATGCTCGACCGATTCAGCCTCTTAATGGGCGTTTAATTGAGCTGCGCGAAGATTAATTATATCAATTTGGGTAAGTTAGACAGATCCTAGTTTGGTTTGACTCATGATGTTAATCGCAATTGACGATCTGATTGCGAGATAGGAGAGAAAAGTTAAGTTTTTTAGGTTTCCTCAAATTCTGCTCCACATTCAGATCCTTGATGTGAAAGAATAAACATAAGTCATACTGCCTATAGCGATCGCCTATTCGCGATGTTGAGTCAGTAAGGCTTCCTACCAAGACGACCTATCTGTTTACCACTACGAAATCGACCATGACCACTTACTATTACGTTGCTGCCAGCCAAAAGTTTTTACTAGAGGAAGAGCCTTTTGTAGAGGTAATAGAAGAGAGAATCCGCAACTATAAGGAACGTAACCAGGAGCTTGATTTCTGGTTTATCAAGCAACCAGCTTTTTTAGAAGCGCCCGAAATGGCGAGGGTAAAGAGCCAAATTCCTCAACCCTGCGCCGCCGTAGTTACGACTAATAAGCAGCTAGCTACATGGCTTAAATTGAGGCTAGAGTATGTTTTGACAGGAGAATTTTCCGCCCCTTCTGAGAGTATTCCCGAACCCTTGGCTACTTTAGAAATGGCGTGAATGTAATGTAATTGAATAGTAGTCGTTAACCTAATTTTGGTTGAGGGTTTAAACCAACTCTCCTGTAATACTGAAGGCTTGAGACTCGGTTATTTTCACCTTGACGATCTTGCCCCTCAATTTGCTAATATCTCCAGGAAAGAAGGTGAGACGATTAGTCCTAGTTCTACCCAATACCTGAGTGGGAATTTTGGTATTTTGCGCCTCGACTAATACCTCTACCTCACGACCCAGATATCGTCGTGAACGAGCTTCTGCGGTAACGGTTACTAAGCGATTGAGACGCTGAAGGCGATCGCTTTTTTCGGCTTCGCTCAGTTGATTATCCCATAGAGCCGCAGGGGTGCCAGGGCGAGGAGAATAGGCGGCAGTATTAACTAGATCAAAACCAATATCTTTGATTAGGTCTAGGGTACGCTGAAACTGCGCTTC
>JBCBWB010000328.1:0-2484 GCA_039817275.1 Cyanobacteria bacterium J06648_1
AATTTTTGCGGGCATTTTTGACCCCACTTTTGGTAGGCAGCCAAAATGATCTGGCTATCGGTAATACAGTCTGGGCTAGGAGCCTCCAATTTTAACCAGTCGATTAACTCCTGGCGATTATCGATTCTGGCATCGGCAGTTATGCTCAAACCCTGAGTGCGATCGCAATATGGTAGCTTCTCTAACTGAGATTCAGGAGTAGTGCAAAGCAGACAGTGTGCCAAACCGATAGAGCCTTCGTGCCACATAGATGCTTGTTCCCTACCTCTATGTGAAAGCGCATCCAGCATTCTTGCTAAATTGCTCGAATCTATCGGCTGGCGGTTGGCGTAATAAACCCCCATAATTCCACTCATCACTTATACTCCTCAAAAAACACTAAAGTGCTGAATTGAAACTCGCTAGCTAATTTTGGTTCTTAACGTTAAATGTTCGCTGTTCCATTTAAGATGTCGATTAAATTTATGCTTACAACACTACTACCTGCCTTATCAGTTTTAGAGTAAGTTAAAAGTTAGCTAGAAGTAATTACTTACAAGATACTTTTGGTATTGCACAACCAAAGTCTGATTTTAGCGACGATTTTAATTCATGACGCTGCTACTTTAATCGATAATGGACGACATGCTTCCGTCTTTAGCTGTCAGTAAGATGATGAAATTTAGGGACTGTTGTAGGGAAATATAAAACACATTAGCAGCATCTTTTGTATTGTTTTTATCATACTTTCATTGTCTTTGATCGCAACACCATAAATTATCTGAAAATTAAGCTGAAAAACTAGATTCTTGAAGCAAATTTTGCAAGTTTAGCTGGAAACCTTGGCTACAACCGTAAGCTTAATCCACCTTTAATCATCCAAAATAACCATGGCGTGCCAGCGTATCTAAAGTATGAATAAAGTAAGGTAATAGTAATTGATCAAACAATTGTATGAGTACGTTTCATAGCAGAAAAGACTTGTTCGCTCAATCTCTGTAAGCGATCGCCAATCGGAAATAGGTGCTTAAAACATTTTCTTGGCTAGAAATTATTGCTCGAAACCACAGCTACCAATTAGATCTCTACATTATTTGGAGCCAGATTTAGATTTACAGCAAACTTAGACTAATAAAGATGTCTAATTGAAGGAATAAATAGCCCAGATGTAGTTTGAAGCAGCTTAATTTATCAGTCCTTTACACAAAAAGCCTTATTTCATTGAAACTTCATAGTCTTATAGCGTATATATCGACTAATTTGCTCTAAAATCAAAATTGTTCGTAGATCTAGCTTTAATATTTTTTACTTGGCAGTATTGGTATCGATCAGTACCAGAATCGAAACACTAGCAGTACTAACTCAACTATCGGCGCACCACTATCGCTGTTGAGCATTAGCTGCCAAAGATAACACCTGCTCTGGCTCGTCCTATTGATATGCAGTAGGCAAGCTTGCGCTGAAAAATTTTTAATAGAGGACGATTTAATGCAAGAATTCATAGTTTCTACTCTCGAAGATGAAAGCGACGGCGATTTTAGTACAGAAGATCTTTCTTTACGGGAGGCGATCGCTCTTGCCAACCAAGCAGAAGGTACGGATACGGTTACTTTTGCCGATGGTTTAAATGGTAGTATCGTTCTCTCTCAAGGAGAGCTACTTATTGACGACCCTGTGATCATTAAGGGTTTGGGTGCAGAAAATATAACTATTGATGGCAACGCTCAAAGTCGTATTTTTAATTTGGACGATGGGAATGAAGCAACCGAGATTGAAGTTAGTATTGATAATTTAACTCTGACTAACGGTAGTGCTTTAGACTCCAACTCAGGCAGAGGCGCTGGCATTCTCAATCAAGAGAGCTTATCTTTAAATGGCGTTGTTATCCAAGATAATACAGCCCGTTTTGGGGGAGGTATTTTTAGTACGGGAACGCTCGCTCTGAGCGACAGCAGCATTAGCGGTAATTCTGCTATACAAGGGGCAGGAGTCTATAACTATCGCGGTAATTCAACTGTCGTTAATAGCACCATAGCCGATAACAGTAGCGATTTTAAAGGCGGAGGAATTCAAAACTTCTCTGGTAATTTGGAAGTAAGAAATAGCAGTCTTACTGGTAATTTGGCGGCGGAATCTGGCGGCGGTATATCTAACTATACTCAGTACGATTCGGCTACGGCGACAGTCGTCAATAGTACTATTTCAGGCAACTCATCTCCTTCTGGTAGTGGTATTTACAACAGCAGTAACGGACTGTTAAACCTTGAAGGCAGTACTGTTAGCCAAAACAACTCCAATTCTTCCGAAAATAGCGTCATTGTCACCAAAGGCACAGCCAATATTAGCAACTCTGCCATTAGTGATAACGATGGGGCGCAAAACGTGGGCATCTTAGTTGATTCGGGAACTGCCACTATTGAGAATAGTGCGATCGCCAATAACAATGCCCCTGATATTGGAATTTCGGGTATTATCGTTCGCCGTGATGGGTTGGTAAATGTGGTC
>JBCBWB010000329.1:0-2471 GCA_039817275.1 Cyanobacteria bacterium J06648_1
AACAGTCTTAGATTCTGCCTTTTCCTTAGCCGAATCTGGAACAACTGAAATGCTTCTGATGAACGATCTAATGCTACTAATATTTTTTTAAACATAATTTTTTCTCCTATCGAAATTTTGCTTTGGTTATTTGCCTTAAAGGGTTCAGCAGTGCTACATGCGTGCTAGCCCTTTGTGAGGGAAACCCTGCACAAAGCGAAGCTTTGCTAGTCGTCTGACGACGATACGATCTGGGCGTAAGCCCTGCATCGCACTGCTTCACCGTTGCCCCCGAATGGAGGTTATCGGTTAACTACTACCCACTACCTACTACCTACTAATAGCCAACTGCCGATTCCGAATCGATTCTCCAGTCAATAATTCCGCTACATCCATACCATTACCAATTACCCCAGGTACACCAGGATAGCCAGCCGTAGCACCGACCAAAAACAGATTAGGCAGTTCGGTTTTGTATCCTAAGCGGTTTAGACCAATTTGTTGGGGAATCAATTTCGCGCCATACATATTGCCCTCTGGCTGACCTAAGAAATGTTCGCTAGTAGTAGGAGTACCGAATATTTTCATGCGAATATGTTTATCAATATCGGGAATTAAATCTCGCACGCTAGTCATCACATCTCGATATACAGCGCGTTTTTGAGCTTTGTAGGCTTTTTCGTCTGTTCTATGGAGTTTCTTAAACGGTTCGTAGGGGCAGACAGTGGTGATTTCTAAAACATGATTTCCGTCTGGTGCCATGCCTGGTTCGCAAGATTTTAGGGTGGGACAAGATAGGAAGATCCAAGGATGTTCTAAATTTCCTTGAAGTTGCTGTTGATAAGCTTGATTTAGGTTGCCATTGGGATAGTACCAAATATTCCAATTACCAATTCCGTAATCGGCGGGATTGAAGCCAGCATCTAAACCTAGATAGATGTTAAAAGCACTGGCAGAATATTCGTAATTAGTCAGGCGATCGCATTCTTGTTTACTGAGTGCAAAATGGTCGTGCATTAATTCAACAGTAAGCTTAGGGTCAAGATCGCTTATGTAGGCGTTATCAGCCTGATATGTTTCACTCCCCGCGTAAACACCAATTACTTGATGATTCTCTACTTCGATATGCTGTACTGGAGTGGAGAATTTGACCACTCCTCCACCTTCAGTAATAAAAGAAACGATGCTATCGACCAAATGTTTGAAGTGATGTCGGGGATAGTAAGCACCCTCTGAATAGTCATAAACTAGAGATGTGTGGGTAATTAGAGCTATTTCCGAAGGAGGTAAACCATAATCACCACTTTGCCCTGCTAATAGTGCCTGTAGCTTAGGTGATAATCCTGCATTATCGTAGAGATCCTGTAACGTCCAATTACGTCGGCTAAATAGATGCCAATACTTAGGTAAAGATAACCAATCTGACCAATCAAGGTCGTACCAATTTACTTCTTTGGTTAACTGTTTTATTTCTGCATGAAGCTGCTTTATCTCGTCACAGTAGTGGTTTATACCCCAGGTTTCTTCGGGGAAAGTTGCAATTAAGCGATCGCGGAATTTCTCCCAGTCGAGGGGAATCCGAAAATCAATATCGGGAGTAATTACCCTGTCGATACAGTCTGGGTTAAGAGAATTGAACGGAACATCGCGATCGATATAATCTAAAAACTGTTTAACAGCCTGTCTTTCCCCACACTGATAAATATAGTGAACGTCAGCGCAAAAGTTATAGTCACCGTAACTAAAAGTATGACAACAGCCACCAGGAAGGTAATGCTGTTCTAAGACTGCCACTCGATATCCTTGGCGAGTCAGACAAGCTGCTGCCGACAAACCACCCAATCCTGCACCCAAAATTACATAATCAAAATTTTCCATGATATTACTTCTCCTTTATGTCGCAGCAACTACTCACAGTACGATCGTTTCATGAAAAGACCCTGCCAACTACCTACTAACGACTAACTATTCCAAATACTTCCATCGGGCATAATTGTCTGAAAAAATCTAGCCCCGGCAAAATTCACACCATCTAAATTAGCATTTTTAAAATTCGCCGATCGCACATTAGCCCAGACCAATTGAGCGTTTTGCAAATTAGCATTTTTAAAATTTGCTCCGCTTAAATTGGCATGATTTAAAACTGCACGATCCAGATTAGCCTTTTCCAAATTTGTCTCAATTAAACTCGCCCGAAACAGATGTGCGTGACTGAGGTTAGCAGCATAAAGAATAGCTCAATTTAAGTATGCTCGTTCGAGATTAGTTCTACTTAAAATAGCTCTGTTTAAGTAAGCATCGCTAAGATTAATCTCTGATAAATATGCCTTATGCAAACATATATTTTGTAGATCAGAATGTGAAAAATTCCTTCTGCCAGTTAAATATGCTTGTTTCAGCAACTCGGCTTTCATGGCAGTATTATATCGATCTAATTCTCGATTGGCGAGCCAGCGCGTTGCGGGTCTGTGACCCGTTGAAGCGACTGGCGA
>JBCBWB010000032.1:0-34156 GCA_039817275.1 Cyanobacteria bacterium J06648_1
TTGACAAATTTTCAGGCTGCTAGTCTTACCGAGGGGGCAAAACGGCAGGAACTACTCACTGTGGCGATCGTTGGTGGTGGGGCAACGGGAGTAGAGCTAGCAGGAGCGATAGCTGAGTTGGCTCAAGCGTTTTTTGCCCAAAACCATCCCGAACAGAATACCAAACATGTGAGGATCATCTTAATTCATTCTCAAGCTAGACTCTTGGCAGATTTTCCCGATCACCTGGGAAACTATACTGCCAGACAGCTGCGTCGTCGGGGAGTCAAAGTTTATTTGGAAACTCGCGTTAGTTCGGTAATGCCAGCAGCGGTGGAGTTAAATGACGGCACGGTGATTAAAACAGCCGCTATTATTTGGACAGCAGGAGTAGAGGCCAATCTACCCACTGAGGCAGATAATTTACCGACAGCCAAGAGCGAAAAAGTCTGTGTGCGACCCACTTTGCAGACACTAGCCTATCCCGAAGTTTATGCGGTCGGCGATGTGGCATTCGTCAAACAAGATGGGGATCCACTGCTGGGTATTGCACCAGAAGCCATACAGCAGGGAACAGCGGTAGCTGGTAATCTTAAACGGCAGTTGCAAGGTCGTTCACCACAACCTTTTAACTACTTTAATAAGGGAACAGCCGCCATAATTGCCCGCAATGCAGGAGTTGCATACCTGTTCGGCAAAATTCCTCTGCAAGGTTGGTTTGCTTGGCTAATGTGGTTAGGGATTCATTTATATTATCTCCCTGGTTTAAACAATCGCTTAAAGGTCTTTAACTGCTGGATTAAAGATTATTTTGGGGGCGCACGAAAGTTTACTCGTGTTCCTGCCCAGGCTACTGTCAAACAGCTTTTTAGTAACCACTCACAATCTTAAAAGCTATCTCATAAGTTATCTTGATTAATAGTAGTTGATTCCGTTATGTATAATGAAAATTAACAACTAGTTCCGCTTCATATATGAGTTATGAGTTATGTATCGTCAGAATTTTAAACTGAATTAGTGATTGCTCTTTTTACGCCCATATCTACTAGTTGCTAGAGTAAAGAGGCTATCAATTTACTGAGTAGATAACTAGGATACATTATCATATACCTATAATTTATCTTCTTATCTTAAGTCTCATTTTATGCTGGACAAGCCTGTATATTCTGCCAGCCAAATGACGTAGTATTAATACTGGCTGGATAATTATTTCTTGGAGCAAAAAAATAATTGTGCCAACCCTATCCCAGGCAAAAGCATAATGGGAAACCTTAATTCTTGGCAATAAGCAACGAATCAAGCTTAGGGAACTTACCCAGTAAATAAATTGTCTGCCAATTATCTTTAGCAACTGCTTTTTTATGTTATCTTTTTTGCTGTCTAAGATGTGAGTTTGTTCGATGAATACGCTAAATATTTCTTGCTGAATGCGATTGATGAACTCGATTTCTTTTGGGTCGGGAAAATTGTTCCATTTTTGCCCCGTCCAAAATTTTTTGAGGACTGATACTTCTTCGATAGTTAGCTCTTTAGCAATTAATTTTTTGATATTTTGTTGGGAAACAGTAAAAGCATATTCTAATTGCTTGGAACGTTTTGTGGCAGTAATTGTATGCTCGTGTTCGCGTTTTTTTAATAACGTTTCGGGCAAAATTAAGATATCGCCAACATCGATCAGTCTGCACCAAAATTCGTAGTCCTGGCTGTATTTGAAATCAGGGGAATAGCCGCCTAATGCGATCGCCTTGTCTTTTCTAAAGATGACCTGGCTATGTCCACCAATATGGTTATAGAAAATGAGATACCAGGAGAGGAGAAAAGGCTTACAGGCACGCTTTTCTTTGTTTATGGTAGTTCCTGCGGCATTAATTATTTCTAGATTACAGGATACTAAGACTACATTCGAGCTACGTTCTAGGACTAATAGCTGTTTTTCCAAACGGCGCGGTAAGGAGATATCATCAGCATCCTGTCGGGCTATATATTTTCCTCTGGCTAGATTTAATCCTTTATTGAGAGATTTGGTTAGCCCAATATTTTCTTGATTATTAAATAGTTTGATTCGTTTATCTTGTTGGGCATATTGAGCAATAATAGTCTCAGTATTATCAGTCGAACAGTCATTTATAATGATAAATTCAAAGTTAGTGTAGGTTTGATTAATAATGCTTTCTATAGATTCAATTAAATATTCATCTCCGTTATAAACGGACATTAAAACGCTAATTGTGGGTTCTTCTCCGTGCATAGTTAAAGGTTTGTGTGTAGCGTCATCAAGACTATAAATATTTAATTGAAACGCGAAGTTTATTTTTGATTGCTCGGATCTAACTTGTTTTTAGTTGGGTAATTCAGCTTTATCTCTTATAAGTAGGTAGGCGTAATAATTTATCCTAAAGGATACCGCGACCCATATAAGACGCTTCAGCAAGAAAATTTTATTTCAAATCCCCAGTCCCCAATCCCAGAGCAATTCATCTTATATTTAATTACAACTGCTCACTTGTATGGGTAAACTACACCTTACTCATAACGGTATCGAGTATATATCTAGCTACGGGTTGATTTATTTATCTGGGAAATACTTTTTAGATCTGCTAAAGGGCGAAATATTACTTTGGCTAAAGTCGGTATAGTATTCTTCAGCATCACCAGCCAGCTAGAAAATATTGCTGACGAACACCAGCTAGAAGCCAGATAAGAAACTCTGACTTTGGTAATTAAACCTTGCTTCCTGGTAAGAGGCGATTGGATCCATAAGGCAAACTGTTGGCTAATTATAAGCTGAAGAGTTTGTGATAGGTCGGGTACAACATTATGCTGTTTATTTTTACTTTGAATAAAAGCTTGGTAAAGCTCGATTAAGGCTGGGTTGAGACGCTCGATCAACTGAGGATTGGGAAATCGATCTGGGTAGCAGTGACCAAGCCAAAAACCTCTTAAATATTCTACCTGTTCTAAACTTATTTCTCGATTGATTAACCCTTCAATATTTTGTTGAGATTGTTCGAGACTATATCTTTTTTGTTCTAAGCTTTTACTAGCAGAAATGCTATCAGCATGCCGACGCTGCTTCAATAAAATTTCGGGTAAAATAGCAATATTACTAACATTAATTAAGCGACACCACAGTTCATAATCTTGACTGTATAGACGAGCTTCATCATAACCGCCTAATTTTACAACTAACTGTCGTCTAAACATAACTTGGCTATGTCCTGCTAGACGATTGTAAAACAGTAAATACCAGCCTACTATATCGGTATCGCAAGCCCTGTCTAGTTTACCAAGAGAATTACCTTGAGAATCAATTAGATTAATATTGCAGGAAACTAAACCAATATCGGCAGACTTTTCTAGCACTAGCACTTCTTTTTCCAGCCGTGCAGGATAAGATATATCATCAGCATCCTGTCGAGCAATATATTCTCCTTGAGCTAGAGTCAGTCCTTTGTTGAGAGATTTGGTTAGCCCAATATTTGTTTGGTTGGTAATCAATTTAATGCGCCGATCCTTTTGAGCATATTTGGCGATAATTGCTGCACTTTTATCGGTAGAGCAATCATCAATAATGATAAATTCAAAGTCGCTATATGTTTGATGTAAGATGCTCTCAATCGACTCTTGTAAATAAGCAGAGCCATTGTATACCGACATCAAAACGCTAATTTTTGGAGTTAGTTGCTGCATAATATTTACCCTAGTTGAAATCTACAGTTTTTTGGGTAAAGAATGTTCAGCCTTTATCTTTTCTAGCTGTTGGGTAGCAAACTGCAATACAGAATCGGCACGGCTATCCCAAGTATATTGTTTCACTTCGGTCAAAGCTCGATCGCCGATCGCCTGAGCTAAGTCAGGATTTGCTAATAATTCGGCTATGGCTTGTTGAAATGATCGAGGATCGTCGGGTTTGGCTAAGAGGGCATTTTCGCGATCGCGCAATACGGTCATGATATTATTTAAGGCAGAAGCGACAATGGGTCGTCTGACGCTCATATACTCAAACAGCTTCAGCGGACTAGTGGTTTGGGCTAATTCCCACTGCTGACTGGTTGGCAAGAGTAAAATGTCGGCAGCATAGAGATAAACAGCGAGGTTGGTTTGTTCGACATGACCAACTATATTGACGTTGTGCAGATTTTTTGCCGTGCAGGTCGCCTTTACTTTAGCAATATCGCCTTGCCATCCTCCTACTAGCAAGAATGTGGTTTCTGGCATCAGGTTAGCAGTTTCTAAAATGGTAGCAATACCTTTATGTTCGTATAAATGCCCTGCGTAAAGTACTATTTTTTCCTTTTGGTTTAGCTGTAGTTTTTGTCGGGCTTGAACTTGAGATAAATATGGTAGAAAAGTGCCAGTATCTACACCACTATGGGCAATTAATACTTTATCTGGATCTAGTCCATTTTTGAGATAGTTTTCGGCTATTGCCGGAGAAAGAGTAACCAAGCCGATTAATTTTTTACTAGCAAAAACCTGACGATAGATTGAATGATCAGGAAGGATATCGGGAAGCATTTCATGTCTTTCCCACAGCACAGGTACTCCTAATTTAAGCAAGGGAGCAACAATTTGGATCGAGCGACTATAGACAAAGGTGGGGGACTTTAGATAAGCATACAGCACTGCCAATTTGAAGTATAGCTTGCGGCTGTAGTTTTTGGGGAAGGGATATTTTACCTGGAAATGTAGCGGGATCCGAATCAGATTATATTGATGCTGCAAACCATACCAATTCTGAAATTCTGCATCCATTTTTCTGACAGCAGAAGCAAGATCGCCACCAGTTACTAGGGCAAAGTGGGCGACTTTTTGGCTCAAGGCTTGAGACATTTTAGCAACTTGAATACTAGAGGCAAGTTTAGAAGGAAGATTGCCCAAAGATACATAGAGAACTGATTTTATCTCGTTCATTATTTAACCTAATTACTGCCAAATATCTATTTCTAATTCAACCTTCTTCAACCGCAGCCAATGAGCCAGCTTGGTTAACCAGATTAGCCCCATGACATCCCGAAATTTTGCCCCTCCTAAATTGTGAATTGTATTCAGAGTTGTGTCAGAAAACTCGGCATTGCCTAAACGCCAGCCTTGAAAATATTGCATGATTGGTTGAGATTTGGTTTTAAAAACCGAGCCAGCACTAGAGTACTGGCGGTAACTTTTATTTGCCGCAGCATTAAGACTTTCCCGTATTTTTGCCTGAGTAACTGCTTTAGACTGTGGCTCAAATTGAAAAACTGCACTGAGAATTGTCCAGTTTGGGCGATCGCGAAATATGGAATATCTCCAGCGAAACTGACAGTCTTGTTGGTTAATTATACCGATCTTTTCGCCATCAAAATATCTAACTGAGACAAGATTATCGCCAATGCTAACCTTGAAGCTATTACGACTAGCATTTTGAAAAATAGCACCGCCCAAAGTAGCGGGAATAGTATAGAGAGCTACGGGACTGGTGAGGTTGTTCTCTGCAAGCTGTTTGATTAGCTTACGCAGATCCACAGAAGCCCCTACTTCTACCATACCGTTAGCTTGAAAATTGATATAGTCACAAGATTTAGTATTGAGAATAACTGGGCGACTCAAGATCTTGTCTGTTATTAATACGTTAGATCCATTCCCTAATAGATAGTATTTTTCTTGGCGGGTATTGAAATGAGAAATAGTTTCTATTAATTCTGCTTCGCTTTCGGGAATATACATTCTGGGCGTATATCCGCCTATTCTCATGGTTGTATAGCGCTCTAGGAGTTCATTTTCTTTTAAGATCATAGCAGCTCTCTCACCTGCTTTAAATATTGTTTTCCAGCCTGACGATAAGAATTTATTAGCTCGTATGTGGGAGTAAAGTCATTATTTTCTAAAATAAATTCTAGCTTTTGATGCAGAGAATCCCGATTGAATTCAGTAGGTCTATAAATATATAAATTTTGAATTAGGGCAAGATCTTCTAACAGGCTTTTTAATTTACTAGTGCCAAAATAATCAAAGCGAGGATTTTTCTCGATCGCCATAAAAGGAACTTTACCTAAAATAGAAAAGATAGTCCCGTGAAAACGTTCGGTAACTGAAAACTGACATTGAGCAATTACGCTTGCCCACTCTAAAGGTTCTAAGTCAGCAACATAGTTAAGATCGGCATAGGGACAATATGCCGTAATGCTAATAATCTGCCAACCACGCTGGCGAAAAAACTGAGCCGCCGCCGCCGCAATTCTTTTGTTTTCTAAGTTTAAAACTACGGTAGATTTATGACGATCAAAGCCGCGCTTTTCTAACTTATGGAGAACAGACTTTGGCTCTATTTTGTCAATTAATAAGGTGGGGTCGATAACTTTAAAATATTTATCTCGATCTAATTCCTGGGAGGGTAAAATCTCTTTGACCATCGTTTGCGTATAGTTATCTCTTACCGCAATCAAAGAATAACTACTCAAAGAATCTTGCATCAACTTAATAACCTGTGAAGGCAGATTCTTATAGTCCGTTTTATTAGCAGAAGCAGCATAAGAAAACTTCTTTGCCTTCAGGCGATCGCTCAACCAATAAATATTAGGAAACTTTCTTACACTATCTTGACCAAGAATTACTTTCCAGACCTCATCACTACCAACAATAATGCCGTCGTAATTCTGTCGATTAACAAAATCAAGGCATTTTTCATAATTATCACTTACTAGCTTATCTTTACTCAGAGCAAAATAATCTTTTTTACAAGCCGATAACTTTTGCCATCGCTTCAAGTTCATTACTATCGAATTCAAACCAGATATCTTCTCAAAACAATTAAAAAAGTCGCGTTTTTTTGCCGCTGGCGATTCATAATTAATCATCTCCACCCGAACATCAGTAAAAAGCTGCTGACAAACCTTTTGAAGCGCATAAGCCTGAAGCATTGCCCCCTCATTAATGCTGTAATGATAAGTTAGGATGCCAATTTTTTTCATAGTCTGAGAAATCCTTGTTTAGTACCTAAGCAGAATTAATTACACATTGCCTTTTACCCTTCACCTTTTACCTTTTACCTTTTACCTTTTACCCTTCACCTTTTACCTTTTACCTTTTACCCTTCACCTTTTACCCTTCACCTTTTACCTTTTACCTTTTACCTTTTACCTTTTACCTTTTACCTTTTACCTTTTACCTTTTACCTTTTACCTTCACCCTTTACCTTTCCCCAACCTCAATTAGGCAATTAATTTTGCATGATTACTTTAAAGCGATCGCTATTTAGCTTGATGTTTCCAGGAATGAGGCAAATCAAACATACTAGTCGAAGTGCGATCGGGATTCTTTTGCACGGCAAACTTAAAAGAATCAACTTTTTCTAACAAATAAAGCTTCTGCATCCGAATCGCAATATTAATCGTATACAAACCCAACCCTAAACCCAAATTAGGTATAGCGATTTGAATTTCATGTTCTCCTGGCGACAGCTCAAAATACTGTTTTGTATCCCAACTATTAAGGTAAACCAATAGCCGACTTTCCCCTGATAACTCCCGAATACCCACCACAGCACTAACTTCTGCCAGCGGCTTTCTCACCAAGCAATCCATTACCAAATAAACGGCTTTACCACTCGTGGGAGAATCAATAACTCGACCAAATTCATCCCTAAAAAAAATCGACCTAAGATCCAAACCAGTACTCTCTTGCTCTAACTTACTGGGAAAACTCATCGAACCTAGAGAACTATCGCCTTTGCCCAGAAACAAATTATTTTCATACTTATCCAAAACCGATAAAGTATCCCCCGCAAAAACTTTTCGTCCCTGCTGCAAATAGATAGCCGATTCACAGACGGTAGCGATCGCATGAGAACTATGACTTACCATAATAAAAGATTTTCTTTTCTGGCGTAGTTCGTGTAGCTTGTTATAACACTTAGTTTTAAATTTAGAGTCGCCCACCGCCAAAACTTCGTCAATCAAAATAATATCTGGTTCAGTATGGATAGCGCTAGCAAAACCCAATCTAGCAGCCATTCCCGAACTATAACTCCGTACTGGCGCATTGATCGCCTCACCGATCTCCGCAAACTCAACCACCTCAGCAAAACGCTCATCAATTTCTCGCTTCGATAAGCCCAAAATTGACATATTGGCATAAATATTTTCTCTTCCCGTGAGGATTGGATTAAACCCCGCACCCAAGGCAATCAGCGGCGCAATACGTCCTTTAACACGAACTGTTCCCGTATCGGGCTTAATCAAGCCAGCAATGATCCGTAACAGAGTAGACTTGCCACTACCGTTTTTACCCACCAATCCCAACGCTTCGCCTTTCTTAAGTTCAAAACTAATATCCGATAAAGCCCAAAACTCCTTTTTTCTCAGGCGATCGCTTTTAGTTCTCAATCCCGCCAAATCCTGCGTAATATCTCGCACACCATAAAACAAAGAGCGTTTTAAATCCCGACAAAACTTTTTGGAAATCCCTTCCACAACTAGAACTAAATCTTGCTGATCGCGATCGTCCGCTATATTTCCCTCAACCACCATTTTACGAACCGATCCTCTCGACAACATAGGGCATAGCCACACGATAAAAAATCCAGGCGAACAGCAATCCTAACCAAGAAAATATACTCGCTAGCCAAAAATCTCCAGGGTAAGAAATGATACCAGTAGTTGCCAACTCTCTGGTAGTGACCAAAAGAGGCGTAACTGGATTGAGCCTTACAACCCTGCCAAACATACCCGCACTCGGTACAGCATAGACTACAGGAGTGACAAATAACCACAAGCCAGTAGCCAGAGTTAAGCCAAGGGCAAAATCCTGATATAAAGCGCCAATGGGCGCCAACAGCAAGCCGATAAACGTCCCCAAGACAATCAGATGAATCAAAGCCACGGGTGCCAAGCAGACACTCCAGGTTACGGGCATTTTAAACCAAATAAATAGACCCACGATCAACACCAGCTTGATCCCAAAGTTAAACAACACTTCCCCCAGCTTGGCAACAATTAAAGCTTCACGAGGAAAATTTATTTTCGCCAACATCGCTTTAGCTTGAATTACTCCCTGCATCGGTGCTTGCAGTGCTTCGACGAAAGTTTGCCAGAGAGTCATGCTAAACATCACGTAGGCAGGATAAGGCAACTCCGTATTACCCAAACTAACTACCCCACTACTTTTAGCCAAAGTAAAACCTGCGGCTGTGGCGATCGCCGGAATAATTGCCCAAAAAATGCCCAAAAAAGACTGACGATATTTAGCACTAAGATCCCTCACCAACAAGCGCCAAGCCAACTCCCGAGAATTGAGCAGATCGCGATACATCTGGGCGATTAACGAGCCTGGGTGGGCAATTTGACTTCTTGAGGTATGAGTCACCCAAGACTCAGAATCGGGTAAATTTGGCTTGTGCCTGGTAAATCGACTCATCTAGTTCTAGCTTCAATATTGCTCAATTGTTGCTTCATAGTAAACTGCTAAGACATTTCTAATTATGCCCTGAAGTGCGATCGCTCGTTTCGGTGGGAAACTTGGGAGTAGCTAAAATCAACTGATACAGTTCCAAATCGAGCCACCTGCCAAACTTAAACCCCACCTGCTCGATCCTGCCACAGTGAGTAAAGCCCAATGATTGATGTAGTTTAATACTAACGGCATTTTCTGCATCAATAGCGCCGATTGTTGTGTGATAATTTTGTTGTTGGGCAAGTGAAATCAATTCTAACAGCAGCTTTCTACCTATACCCTGCTGACGAAATTTGGAGTCCACATAAACCGAATGTTCGACTGAATATTTATAGGCAGCATAATTACGAAATGTCCCATAGGTGGCAAATCCTCTAATAATTCCCTTGTTATCCTCCATGCCAATCACAGGATAGTCAAATTCTGCTTTAACCTCAAACCACTTGGCGATCGCTCTCAAAGTTCTGGGTTCGTAATCATATAGAGCCGTAGATGTGGCGATCGCCTGATTAAAAATGTCCAAGATCGTCTGTCCATGAGGCTCGAATTGACAGGTGACTATTTTCATCATTGGTTTTACCTTGCCAGAAATCTCTTCGTCCTGATCGGACTCACATCTTCAAGGTAATCGAGATCGTTTCAGATCGGCACAGCTGCCAATTATCTTAAGAAATCAACAGTATTTCCAGATTGAGTATATTTCTATGACGACTAAAGGTAGTTTTAAGCTGCAACCTTCGGGGCATAAACAGGACAACTACCTCAGTCGCCGACTGGTCAGTGCTATCTTAGGTATCACCCTACTCGGCTCGATTGGCACTATTTATCGAGTCATTGATATCTTCGAGCAACAGCAGTTAATATCTCTGCCCTCAGAGCTGTTTGCCAGCTACAAATATGAGCCAATTCAGCCTGGAGATACCGCCAAGCTACGAGAGACGAATTTTTCCGAGCTTGATCGCCTGGCACAAAACCTCAACTATTCGGGTTCATCGGTAACAGAATTAGCCAACCTTTTGGCAGCAAATGCGCCAACTGAATCAGACAAAGCCAGAATTATTTATGCCTGGATTACCCAGCACATTACCTATGATGTTGCCGCTTTTAATGACGCAATTGAAAATGATCGATATCCGAAGGTAGATCCCACAAAAGTATTGCGCGATCGCACGACGATTTGTTCGGGATATAGTAATCTCTATCAAGCCTTAGCCGCAGCGATGAATTTGGAAGCAGCAATTGTGATTGGCTACGCCAAAGGCGCAACTCCCCCCAACGATCCACGATTTCAAAACGTCAATCATTCTTGGAATAGCGTTCGCATCGACGATGCTTGGTATTTATTGGATGCAACCTTTGGTGCTGGTTTGATTGAAGATGGTAAGTTTTCCCCCAGCTACAATCCCTATTATTTTGCGACCCCTCCCCAACAATTTATCAACCAACATTATCCCGAAGATCAAGGCTGGCAGCTATTATCAGCAACCCATTCGAGAAACAGCTTTGATAATTTCCCCCAAGTTTCTCCCCGTTTTTATAACTTGGGATTAGAAATAATCAGCCATCCCAGCTCCCTCATTACCACCCCTAGCCGCCTCGATATTCGGCTCAAGCTACCTCAAGACGTAGTGGCGATCGCCGAATTAAAACAAGAAGAGCGAGATTTGCCCCACAGTACCGTTCTAGTCAACCGTCAAGGAGACGAGGCTATTATTAGTGTTGCACCACCCACAGCGGGAACTTACCAGCTTGTTATCTATGCCAAACAGCAAGACGATCCAACCTACTATGGCGAGGCAATAAAGTATCAGATCGTGGCTACCAACTCCACCGCCAAACTGCCCAGAGTATATAGCCATTTCTATGAGCATCAAGTAAATTTGGTCGAACCGCTTGCCGCAAATTTAGCTCCCAACTGGTCTACCTATTTCAATTTAATTGTCCCAGGCGCACTAGATGTCCAGGTAATCAATACAGAAACCCAACAGTGGACTCAGCTTGCAGGATATGGAAATTATTTTGCTGGTAATGTGGAAATTCAAGCAGGTAAAACAGCTGTAGTGGCAAAGTTTTCGGAAAATGAAGAATATTGGCAGCTAGTTGAATATCAGTCAGGTCATGCTAGTGCCGAATCCATCAGCAATTGAGCAATATTATAGTTAACTGGATATCCCTCGTAAGTATGATGCTTGTGACACACACCATAATTTATGATTAGGTAATATAATATATACTTTTTTTAAGCTGCTATGCCTGTCGCGAAATCCCGCCAGGGAGGTTACATTCTCGCTGTAGATGACATACCTGATAATCTTCTTCTAGTTCAGCTCGCCCTCGAAGAAGAAGGTCATCATGTCGTGCTGGCTGATAATGGTGAAACTGCCCTCAGAAAGATCAAACAAACCCCTCCTAACCTAATCTTACTGGATGTGATGATGCCAGGCATGGACGGTTATGAAGTAACCAAGCGTATCCGCGAAGATAAGAATATTCCTTTTATTCCCATTTTATTAGTAACGGCACGCGAAGAATCTAGTCTGGTTCAAGGATTAGATGCGGGAGCAGATGAATTTGTCCGTAAACCTTTTCAAATTGAGGAGTTACAGGCAAGAGTCCGCTCTATGTTGCGCTTTAAAGAAACCATCGATCAGCGAGAAAACTTTGTTTCTTGTTTGACTCACGACCTGCGGACTCCCCTCGTGGCGGCTAATCGCATGCTCGATTTGATTACCCAAGAAGCTTTTGGCTGTGTCACCAGTGAACAAAAAGAAGCGATCGCCAACATTGTTAGCAGCAATAATAATATGTTGGAAATGCTCAACACTCTACTGGAAACTCACCACTATGAGTTAGGTAAGAAAACCCTGAGCTTTATTCCCGTAAACCTGCCCAAAATGGTTACTGAGGTGGTTACTGAACTAAAACCCTTAGCCAGGGAAAAAGAGATAGAGCTAAAATATCATCTGGGTTCAGGGATTCCCCAGATCAAAGGTGATCGCCTAGAGTTGCGGCGGGTAATCACCAATTTGATGGGCAACGCTATCAAGTTCACCGATCACGGTAGTGTCGAGGTATCCCTCTCGCAAGATGCGGGGCAAATACTAGTTCAGGTTGCCGATACAGGTATTGGCATTTCGCCAGAAGACCAGGTGGCAGTTTTCCAAAGATATCACCAGGGAAATCATCGACGAGCAGGAAAAGGGCTAGGACTATACCTCTGTCAGCAAATCACCAATGCCCATGGAGGCAAGTTAACGGTAGACTCTACCCTCGGCAAAGGAACTACGTTTAACTTTATTCTGCCAACCAATAATTAGGATTGAATATTATATTATACAAGGTGGTATTCGCATCTATGTTCCAAAGCATTTGGCGATTACATTCTTTCTAAAACTTTAATACCCAACAAAGACAAGCCCAATCTAATTGTGCGTGCCGTCAAATCAGCCAGGATTAAACGAGATGTTTTTTGTGGTTCAGCGGCGTTCAAAATATCGCACTGTTCATAGAATTGATTAAACTTCTGGCTTAGTTCAAACAGATATAAACAAATACGGTTGGGCAAGAGACTAGATTCAACTTCTTTAAGCACTTCTTCTAACTGCAAAATGTGTTTGGCTACAGTTAATTCCGTAGCTTCGGTCAAAGTAATTTTGGTGTTGCTGTCTAGCTGAGAAAAGTCGATATTGCCTTTGCGACTTACCCCCTGCACTCGTACGTAGGCGTATAGTAAGTAAGGGGCTGTGTTGCCTTTTAGATCCAGCATCTTATCGAAGTCGAACTTATAGTCAGAGGTGCGATTTTGGCTTAGGTCAGCATATTTGACGGCACTTAAACCCGTTACGTGAGCCACATGTTCGATAAACTCTGAGGTTTCGTTTCTATCTTCTACTTCGAGCCTAGTTTGTAATTCCTCGCGGGCATGCTCTATGGCTTCGGTCAAGAGGTCTTTGAGCTTGACGGTTTCACCCGACCGCGTTTTGATTCTCTTACCGTCTTTACCCAACACTAAGCCAAAGGGTACATGAACTACCTCTACATTTTCGGGTAAGATTTCCGCTTTTCTGGCTACCTGAAACACCCCTGCAAAATGATTTGCCTGCCCAGAGTCGGTAACGTAAATAATTCTATCTGCGCCGTCTTGTTTGACGCGATAGTTAATTGCCGCTAGGTCTGTAGTGGCATAGTTGAAGCCGCCGTCGCTTTTTTGCACGATTAGCGGCAGCGGATCGCCGTCCTTATTGGTAAAACCATCGAGAAAGACACACATTGCGCCTTCGCTCTTTTCTAATAAGCCAGTCTCGGTTAATTCTTGTACTACGTCGTCGAGGAAGGGGTTATAGAACGACTCTCCTCTTTCGGTCAGTTCGATATCCAGCAGGTCGTAGATCACCTGAAACTCCCGACGAGACTGATCGCAAAGTAATTTCCAGGCATGGAGACTATCGGCTGCACCACCCTGTAAGTTGACTACTTCCTGCCTCGCGGTTTGCTTAAATTCTTCGTCTTCATCAAACCGAACTTTGGCTTTTTTGTAGAGAGATACGAGATCGCCAATATCCAAGGCATTGGCTGTAGTTAAGGCTTCGGGATAGGCTTCTCTGAGGTAGGCAATTAACATGCCAAATTGAGTCCCCCAATCACCGACATGATTGAGGCGCAGCACGTCGTAGCCGCGGAATTCTAAAATACGGGCGATCGCATCACCAATAATGGTTGAGCGTAGGTGTCCCACGTGCATTTCTTTGGCAATGTTAGGACTAGAAAAATCGACAACTACTTTCTTGCTCGGCTCTACCAGAGGAATACCCAATCTCTCATCAGCCTGAATTTGGTTCAAGAGTTGCCCAATGTAATCGGACTTTAGGGTAAAGTTGATAAATCCTGGACCAGCGATGGTGGGAACTTCGCATAAATTGTCAATTTGTAGTTGATCGATAATTGATTGGGCGATCGCTCTAGGATTTTGCTTGAGGGGTTTGGCTAGAGACAAAGCGACATTGGACTGATAATCGCCAAACTTAGGGTTATTGGTCGGTGCAATTAGGGGATCGGTTGAGCCTATCTCTTCGCCAAATGCAGACACTAAAGCTTGGCTAACAGAATCTTGAAGCTGTTCAAGTATAGAAGTCATAATGTAGGTCGATTTTTGGCAAGAAGATAGTTTTAGCCGAGAAGTTGCTCTATTTCCCAGAATAATAAATCTAGCATCTATTCTGCTATTTTCTACCAACAGGGATAATGAAGCCTAGTATTGCTTAAATATGGTCGTTGAAATCCCGAGCGATCGCGCCATGAATTTCCAGTGCCATTACTTAAATATTCCTGGTCTGATATCTAAGTTTCTAAGTTATCCAATCTCTCTCTCAAATTACAAATAACTCGCCTTTGGATTGATAACAGTTCATCCGCTGTCGCATCGATGCCTACTGCCTCAAAAAATTTAAAACCATGATCCAAATTAATTCCATAGCACCAATATCAAAACCATAGTTCAAAAAAGTTTATAGCTCACATTAATAGTTATTATTTCTCACCATAAAATCCAAGATTACAATATTATAAAATCTATAATACCAGCATGTGTTTTGTTTTTAGGGTGATTACTTTGCCATAGTAAACAAACACTATTGATCGATATATTTTGCTTAAAAACAAATTTATTCCTACTTCACAAATTTGCTTCGCTTGACGAATCGACTATTAATAATTAATTGTAACTAGTTTCTATAGAAAAAACTCTTGTTTGCCAAGGTCATAAATAAGCGTTTTATTTGTCAATCGAAGCTGATTAGTATTAGCCATCAAAAAATTCACCATTATGTTTTAAGATATGTAAATAGAAACCCACGATCTAGTTTTTAAAATTCATCTATATTTTCGGCAGTAAGTCATTTTGCTCTATTGCAAAGTTCGCCATAGCCGCCAGAGTTGAGCTGCTCCCACAGATCGAAAAAGATGAATGTCCGAAACGTTAATTTTGCTTCGGAAATTTATTTTTTGCTCGTATTTTTATAATTATGAACCTCCGTTTATCAGGATCAAGTGTTAAAAACAACGTTATTGATTTATCTATTTTTGCTCGATCTTTAGATCGTCTCAAGGCAGAATCAGAGTCTTGGCGCGAATCTTACAGTCAGGCAAAACCCTATCCCCATATAGTTATTGATGACCTGTTTGACTCTGAAATAATCGAACGCCTGGTAGCCGAATTTCCCAAAGCCAAAAATCGAGATTGGCTAGTGTGGGATACAGAACATGAGCTAAAGACCACCTCGCGAGGTATCGATAACCTTTCGGCATTTACCCAGATGTTTTGTCTCTGGTTAAACTCCCGTGATGTAATTTCGGCGATCGAACCGATAGTTGGAGTAGACAACTTAGTAGGAGATCCTCTGTTTCACGGTGCGGGTTTGCACGAAATGTATCGCGATGGTTGGCTAGAAATGCACGCTGACTATACAAGACACTTTAGTTTGCCGTTAGTGCGCCGCTTTAATATGCTGATTTATCTCAACCAAGATTGGGATGAAAGTTGGGGCGGAGAGTTAGTCATGCAGGATGACAAAGATCAGAATAATCGAGCCGCCTATCCTCCTCTGTCTAATCGCACCATTATTTTCCCCACTACCAGTAAGACACTCCATGGCGTTCCCAATGCCCTTTCTTGCCCTGTAAATCGCAGTCGTCAGCTACTATCGATCTACTACTGGAGTCCGATTCCCATGCCTTTGTGGGCAAAAGCGGGAACCCCCTTGCTTTGGGCATCAGAACGCAAGCGCAGCCTCAGAAGCTGGTTTGATAAATAAAAACCGAAATATTATTTAAATCTGTGTTTCAAAAGAGTCTTGCTACTTTGCTAGTGGGACTTTTTTGCTCTTTTGGCGCTCAATCGAGAAAAATAGCTAGAGAAAAAACGGATCGCTACATAAAAATTGATTTTGCAACCTAAGACATTGTTGGATCTTTCTGTAGGAGCAGACAATGAAACTATTTTCATTAATTACCACCTTATGCTTGACTGCTGCAATGGCAGGTAGAGGACAAACGGCGATCGCCAGTAGTTGGGGGATGGCAACGACGCGCGAATTTTACTCCCATATCCCCCTCAAACCTTTGTAGAGAGAGAGCTTTATGAGTGCATCTCAATAATGTAGTGAGTAAAAATGCTCAGTGAAAAAAGAAGGCTCACAAACTATCCTTGAACACAAAGAAGGAAGAAAAAAAGAGCAGTCGAAATGGAAGCAGAAAGACTAAAACAAATCAAAGTACACGCTCAGGCGATCGCTAAATTGCTTTACGAAGAAACAGATCCAGAACAAGTAAAAACACTCGAAGGAATAGAACAAGCAGTTAGAAAACACCTAGTTGATTACGTTAATCCAGAAGTAGCAAATTTGTCTTGGTGCGCGTTCCCTAGCGTCTTGAAAAGAACGGTGCTTCGCACCAGCGTCCTGAAGGGACTTTGCTTCTTTTAGAAGCTGTGGGTCGCACCGCTTTATCTCAACCAGTAGAGGAACAAAGGCAGGTAGAAAACGAACTCTAAAAAGCATTTTGGGATGTTTGACTCTCAGCGAGAAGCAAGCCCAAAAACTGAAAGTTAAAAAGGGAACTCGATGGAGTCCATATCTAGAGAAATGCTGTTGGTTGCTGAGTGCGAATGAATCGTATCAAAGAGCAGAAGAAGATCTAAAAGTTCTCATGGGGATAGATGTTCCTCATAGCACCCAACACAGGATGGTGCATCGTCAATATTTTAAACTATTAAAAGCCACCACTGAAGTATGGGAAATGAGTATTGACGGAGGAAAGGTACGACTTCGAACGCCTCTAGATCAACCATGCCAATGGAAAGATGCAGCGCCAAGGGCGCAGACCGCCGCTAGGCGGCTAAGAAGCTTCGCTTCTGCAAGGTGTTAATCTTCACAACTCAGGAGTGGGAGCATCCTTCCAAAACAATGATGTTTTAGTTGTGTGGGTAAATCAGCAGTCACTCTCAAATCCATCAATTTGCTTAGGAGATGGACATCAAGGTATTTAAAATATTTTTTCCGCCATTTTAGCAATTCCGAGCAACGTCGGGAGATTTTAGATTGGTATCATCTAGTCGAAAATCTGGGTGTAGAAAGACTCCGCAAATATTCACTCTCGTCTTTCTACTTATTGAAAACTGGGATGCACTCAGCGGATTACTTTTGAACATCGCCAAGATTAAACAAAAAAGGAATACCCGCTTGCTCTTTTCCTCCCATCACTAAAACTTTGGGCATTTGAGAACCACCTTCTCTCCAAGCTTGAATTGCCTCTTTTTGCAACACTAATTGACCACCCTCTGCTTTCAAGGTTTCAGCTAGTAACCTTTGAGCTTCGGCTTTACCAGTGGCACGATTGATGTCTGCCTGTGCTGTTTGTTCAGCCTCTTGAGCCACATAAACAGCTCGTTTAGATCTCTGTTCGGCAATTTGTTTCTCTTCCACTGCCTTGGCGAACTCTGGAGAAAAGTCCAAATCGACTACGCTAGTATCGAGTACAATAATTCCATATTTTTCTAAGCGATCGCTTAGAGCATCATCGAAATCTTGCTTGAGTTCGTTTCTTTTAGTAATCGCTTCTTCTACTGTTCTTCTAGCAGCAGCAATTTTAAATGATTCCTGAGTTTGAGGAGCAATAATATTAGAGACAATATTAGCTAAAGTTCCTTGTTTTCGGCGAATTTCCACTACCTGAATCGGATCTAGACGAAAGTTAATCGCAAAACGGGCGGTTAAATCCTGAAGGTCTTTGGTCGAACTTTGGGCTGGCACTTCAAATTTCTGCACAGTCAGATCGTAGACATCTACAGCAGAAACCAAAGGCGGTTTAAAATGAATTCCCTCCAACAAAACTCCATCTCTGGCTTTTCCTAAGATGCTGATTACTCCCGCTTGACCTGGATTGAGAATTACAAAGCTATTAAACCCAATGAATAGGAGTAATACTACCAAGATGGCAGGTGTTAACAGCTTATCGCTCAGGGAAAATTGTTTTTTCAAGTTTTGCTTTCCAAAGTTTTAAATAATAATAGGCAAATATTCGTAGTGATTAACTTTTCAATCAACACTACGAATTTATCTTGGACTTCGACAGATAGATGACTACTTAGTCGGCAATCCATAATATCTTTTAGGATCTTTCTTGGGCTTTTTAGTGCCATCTGATTGCTTTTTGGGCTTTTTGGCTTCTTTGTTGCCTCGGCAAGCGTTCCCTTGCGCCTATCGGCGAACGGCGCGTTGCGCCAGCGTCGCGAAGCGACTTTGCTTCCTTCGGAAGCTGTGGGTCTTGCCTCTTTTTTTATCTCCCATGATGATTCCTAAATTAAATACCTATTGAGTGGTGTAATGGAAATTGGTTTTTTAATATTTCTAGTCGAGGTAGGCATAGCAAGGTTTGAAATTTTTACTTGCTGATGCTTGAGTTCGGTTGAGATGCTAATTCACTTTCTGACGTACTAGGTTGAGTAGTTCTTTCGGTGATGCCAGTAAGTCAACCGCTACAAAGAAAATATTGTCTTGAGGATCGAGTAAAAATCGCCAGGCAATGTTCATACTAACACTAGAACCAAACCAAGGCGTTTGGACTTTGCCTGTAAGTTTAATGGAAGTATAACCTTCGTCCATTGACTCAATTCTGCCTCGCTCTGGCATTAATTTAAGTCCCTGGCATTCTTCCCGCATATAGCTTAAAACCGCTTCACGACCAATAATTGGTTTTTGAAAAGGTGGTTGCAAAGCACCATTAGGGGCAAATAAACCAACCGCAGCTTCAAAATCGTTAGCATTCATGTTGTTGATGTAACTTAGCACTGCGGTATTAGTAATACCTTCGATAGATGCTTTGGTACGGGCTGCTATTATAGTGGGGACAACTATAGGTTCTCGAACTTTTTGGCGACTACCAGGAGATTTTGGATCGAAGCCCATACCAACGACAACATTGCGCAAGATAGTAATTTGCTGTCCAGAATCGGCATTGGCAATTGCCTGAAGCAAAGAATTAGCCTGAGAAGAAAGCTTGTAACCTTTGGGAATAGGTGCAATAATTCCTTGTTCCATCCATTCTCCTAATTGATTCCAGAAACCCAATTTTAGATTCGTAGTAAAGAAACTATAGGAACGGCATAAAGGTGTGTCGGCATGATTTGCTAGGTCGCACATGACTTGTGTTTGTTCGGCGGGAGACATCTGCTTAATCTGTTCGAGCAGTTTTTGAGCAAAGATCATACTGGTAGAACCAGGTGCAGCAACCGTAATTGTTTTACCCATTTCGGTATAGGCAAACCAAATTAATGCCAGTTGGTCTTCAGCCTTAAGTTTGTTGAATCGCTCAATTATACTAGGAACAACATTGGCAACTTGAGTATCTGAAAAAATAGACTGAGCAGAATCAATGGTTACAGGCATGAGATAAAGACTCCAAAAGTGAATTAAAGATGCATCATCATCGTCATCAATTCTGAGAAAACTGGATGCAATGATATCTGCAATAAAACTGATAACTCGTTGTGTTAATTGGTTCCTCGGTCTTTTTCTACAGGCATAGTCCACCAGCCGACAATGGGATACTTAGCCTTTTTCCAAGCATGTAAACCACCAATTAATTCTGAAATGTTTTGATAACCAGCTTGGCGTAGTTTGTTTGCTGCCACAGCAGTTTGTTCATTTGTTTCGGCGTAGATATATATGTCACGGCTTAATTCAAGGTTAGCCAGAGTAAGATTGTTAGGCTCATCTATTGGCATCGCAATAGAACCCATGATATGAGTAATATTGAAAAGTACTCTGGGTCTTACATCAATGATAGTTAGGGCTGGTTCACCCCAATCCAGACGTTGCTTCAGGGAACTAACACTCGACTGATTCTGAATTGGTTCGGGAGTAGGAATGAGATTAGAAAATATAGCCATGAAAAACCTTTGGTAATGTTTTGACTAAACCCTCAATGCTTGCGAAGAAGGTTTAGACAGTTTGCAGTTATCGATCGCATTCTTGATTGATGCAGACAAGATTCATGACTCTCAAGTACGGTAATGCCTTTGGTCGAATTTATTTAGAGACTATGCCTGAATCTAGATTCCATTCATGCAGCAGAAAATGCTGATACATTTTTTCCTTAATCATCATTTGCCGATGTAGCTCGATTAATAATTCTTGAGCATGTTCGCGAGATAAATGCTGCACTTGAGCGGCAAATTTTTTGAGTTGAAATTCCTGTTCTAAGGATAATTTAGTCGGTTGATTCATTACTAACTCCTGATGCCAAAACTAGAGCGAAAATGATAGGATCGATGCTCGCTGGGTATTTAGGACTGGAATTGAAATACCTAAGCTTCGCTTACGCCTAGCTGACAGCAAATGTAGTAAGTAATGCGATGATAATAAGTACGGTAACTCCTGCTCCTAAGAAAATGTAACGCTTTTGTTGTTCTGGTGAGGGATAGTTTTCTAACGACAGATCGGGTTCAGTTGCGTAGTTATTGATAATTCCTTCATCATCAATGGTGTATCCACCTTCCAGAGACTTGTTTAGACACTGAATAATTTCTTCTCGTGTGCTTGCTTGGATCTCAGCAGGAATTAATTCACTTCCATCACTAATATGATGCGCTACCACCTTATCTTTTTTAAGGGTTATGGTACTCGGAATATTTTGTTTCTCCATATTGCAAGTATAACATTTTATTTAAAAACTTGCTTGCAATAATATTTTATGATATTGAAAAATACAAATGAACATTTTAATCACTTCATGATTTCAGGGGAATAAAGCCTTAAATCATTTTCATATTCTTTTGAGCTTTAGCATATTTACACCACTCAAATTCTAAATCATTAGAAATCTCCAGAGACATAAATCCCACTTCAGCTATTGCTTTCGCTGTAATTAACCTATTGGTTGTAATTAGTTCCAATAAAGAATAATAAAGGTGATATTGTTTATCCTTTCTCAACAAAGATCTCAATTCCATTAATAAATCTTCTTATGACAATGTTTTTTTGGCAATCATATATATCCAAATAGTTAAAATTAAAAGTATTTCTATTTCTTGCTCATAAGCAACGAATATCTTTTAATAATAAAACGATACATCAATTCTACAGGAAAGCGTTATGATTAAGACTGAGAATCAACAGATTAACGATTAAGTTTATATCCAGTATCTACAGGTCTTTTCCGTAAAGTATTGAGCTATTTCTTTCCCAATAATCCTGTCTCTCCAAACACAACACTCCGAAGAGAGAACAACTAAAATATGTCAATTTATGTAGGCAATTTGTCTTACGAAGTCAATCAAGAAGACTTAAACGAAGTCTTTGGCGAATATGGAACTATTAAAAGGGTTCATATTCCCTCCGATCGCGAAACAGGTCGTGCTAGAGGATTTGCTTTTGTAGAGATGGAATCGGAGGCTAACGAAGATAAAGCTATTGAAGCTTTAGACGGAGCAGAATGGATGGATCGCCAACTAAAAGTCAACAAAGCTAAACCTCGTGAAGATAATAGAAATGGTGGTGGTTCTCGAAACCAACGCTTCTAAGCTTCTTTTCCTAAATTTAAAAATTAACGCTTCTAGGAATTGAGTAAGTTATTTCTACATTACTTTCCTGGGGGCATTTTACTTATTAATTTAATTGGTAGTCTAGAGCTTTAATTATCTAATCGAACAAACCTTCTACATTTTGTCGGAAGGCAATTAAGGCATAAGTTTCGGGGAACTGTTTTAGTTCTTCCAGCAATTGGTCAGACACTTCTGGTGAAACAATAGTTTTTACTTCAATATTAGTGTTGTAGCCAGCCATATCTCCCGTGCGTTTACCATGACTACCTGCGCCTTGTACTGGAACAATAGTATAGCCAGAAACACCTACTGTTATTAATAGTTTGATTAGACGATCCTGTAATACGGATTCGCATACAATTGTGACAAGAACTCCCTGGTTAAAAGAAGACATAACAACTCCTCGAATGTTTGTATTAGGGTACTTCTAAACGAGTAGCCCTTCACTATAAAGTTAGACCAAAAATTTGAGAAATCTGTGAGGAAATTGGACACATTAAGTATAGATTGATAGCACTGGTTATAAATGGGCAGCAAAGCAAGCTATCTTAGCTTTCTGCTTAGAATACTTAAAAAAGCTATATTCAAAAAAGCTAAAGAGGAATTTGCAGCCTAATTACACTACGAGTTCACTACCTAAACAGCGCTCTCTCCAATTCTTTTATTTTGGGAAAGATGTCGCCTTTCTCCAATACCTGGATTAAAAATGCTTGCTACCTCCTCATCAGGCAATTGACTGAGTTGAGTTTCTAAATCTTTGACTGTGAAGGTATAGCCTCTGTCTTTAGCTAGAAGAGTGAAAGCTTCTGGATCTTTATTGGCTTTCTATCTTTCTTGTTGAGCGTGGACTTGCTTACCTTTTTATAGATTTGAGCAGCATTTTACGTAGTCATAATCGTGCCTCCTTTTGCAAGGATGAATTTTATTTCGATGTTTTTCTAACTTTTTATACTTCCAGTTTTTATAAGCATAAATTATTTAAATATACCTAAATTATAACTCATAATTATCTTCAAGAAGACACCATCTCAAAGTTACTTGCCCCGTTTCACGATTGTAAACATGAGTTGGCAGACTAGAATCGAATAATTCCATTCCTACTTTTTCTAACTCTAGATCGATAATATCCTGAGCTTTGGCGATCGCGGTAGCTTCCGTCACTTCAAAATGATCGGTAGGATAAAAAATGCCACAGTCGTCTCCCAGCTTGTGATTGTAACTGTCGCCATCAGGCAAAGAACAGTCCCATAAATACAAATACTTAAACTTTTTTTGAATTTCTTTACCACGATCGCTAAGGTATTGGCGATCGCCAAAGTAAATAGCAGCCCACGAACGACGAATAAATTTTCTGTCTGCTGTCTTCCAAATGCCGATTCTCAAACCTTTATATTTATAGGTTTGATGTTTGTTTATCTCTATTTCGTTCATCAGCCATAAAACTCCAAAATTTGTTAAATATTTTGATACCAACATTTGGTAATTAATGGCAACGTAAGCAAACAAGCGAACTCTATTAATTTTCTAGGACTTTAACTAGCTAAAAAAGATTAATTGTTCTACATATTTTTAGCTAGTTAGAAGTAAAAATTTTAGTTAACTAAATCCACTAAAGCTTCAGGCTTAAACTGAATAGTACCTGAGCTTAAATAGCGATAATGTTCGCCAGGAAATACTAGGAGTGTTATGTTGGTTTGATCGCTATTAGAGATTGATTTTACCGTGCAGATCTGCATTTTGTTTCTAAAATAGGCAATAATGCGATCGCCTGGCTTAATCTGAAATGCTTGAATTTTCTTACCAAGCAGCAATTTATTCTTCTTCATCCGATTCTTCCTCTTGGTCTAGAATATTTTCAAGTTCATTTGCTTTTGTCATCATGTCATCGTGAAACCTCTCAGAATGACTAGGCATAAATCGACCAGTACTCTTAATCCATCTAAAAAGAGACTCATTTTCTCTAGGAGTAATAATCAATGCAGGTTTCACGATCAATTCTTCTTGAAGTGCAGGATTAATAGGTTTTTTAATCATTGTTGATTGTTATCTCAAGTTTCATTTTATAAATTGCTTTTTGATAAAAGGTGAAGTCATGGCAGACAAAAGACTGCCATAATCTAGATTGAAATTTACTCCCACTCCCACTTTGAGATCGGACTTTTGGCTGTCGAGAACTAGATGATCGCTACTTGACCCTAATATTTCGAGATCTCGATCGCAGCTTAAACCAGAGATTAGAGTGTCCTGCTTGCCTAAAGCAATAATTGCTCTTTGATGTATACCACAATCTTTGAATACGGGAATATTACCAAAAGCATCTTGTCCAATTTCTCCAAAAGGTAGAGAAGGTTTTACTTTCGATTCAATTACCTCAGCAATTAACTTAAAGGCATTAGTGTGTAATTTCGGAATGGCTTGGCGGTTGACAGTCCCACAACCTAGAAGAATTGATTCTCCAATCCGCAGGTTATTAATTCGTCCAACCTGCTTAGTAGATTTATACCATTCATAGTTAGCCGAGTTGCCCCCGGAAATTAGAGATAAGTTCAGGTCGAATTTTTGTTCTATGGCATCAGTTAATGCTGACAGTTGCTGCATTTTTTGACGATCGGGCTTGATACCTCCATAACAAGCTAAATTACAGCCGAGTCCGATAATTTTGAGATGAGGTAAGCAAAGAACTTGTTTAACGAACAGGAAAAGATCGTGAGGAAGTATTCCCTCTCGCAAGTCGCCCATTTCCACCATTAAAATTATTTGATGGATTTTATTTTGCAAAGAAGCATAATAGTTAAGCTTCTCCAGAGTGTCGATTTCAGTATTGAGACTAATATCGACATCTTCAACAACTGATTCTGCTTGACTTAAGGCAGTGCGGAGTAATACAAACTGAGCGGATACTCTGGAATTTTTCATCCTTTGAATATTTTCTAAACGAGAGTCGGCAATAAACTTGACCCCGCCTCGAATCATGGCTTCGGCAATTAAAGGCTCTCCTAATACTGCCTTAGACACTCCCATCAAGGAAATACCTTGTTCTCCATAAAGTTCGCATAATATCCGAGCATTATGCTGTATTTGGGATAAGTTAATTTCGATTCTGGGCATAAACCCTGGCATATTTTGGTAGCAACCTTTAACGTTCACCCCGTTGTTAATAAAGGATGTATTTGAGAATTTGCTTTGTATCGTCGGTTGATAGCAGGAAAAAGCTTGCCCAAGGCACGTATTAGTTTGTCACAGCCATAGGTTAAAACATCTGTAGTTGGCAATAAAAGACGGTCTTCATAACCTTTTATAGTCTTCTGAATTTCTGTCTCGGTCAAATTTTCATGGCTTAGAGCGATCGCAATTACCTGGGATTGAGATACTGCTTTAATCAGCCGAATTTCACTCACAATACTCGGCATTGGCAAAAGGGGAAAATCGCAACGGAATTTCCTGCTAGGAGGATGTTGTAAAATAATTCCATCGGGCATACATCCTTTAAGAATGCCAACAGAACTCATAAAGGCGGGATGAGAAACTGAACTTTGCCCTTCGACTAAAATAATATCGGGATTCTCCCGTTCAAAGGCTCGAACGACAGCGTGTTCTATCTCGCCAATTACAAATTGGGACACTAGCGCGTCGATGGAAACACCATATTTCGCCCCTTGCATGATTGCTGTTTGACCTGTGGCAATCAGCACCGATTTAATACCCAAATTATTTAAGGCTTTGTTTAATTCCACTGCGGTAGTCATTTTGCCGCAGGCGCAATCAGTACCTAAGATGGCAATTACGGGAACAGTCACTTTCGCAATTTGACCAGTAAAAACATGGAGGTCTTTTAATTGGGGAGGTTTTCTAATATCTCGAATTTCAACTCCCCATTGATTAGCTACCTCAATAAATTCAGGATCTTCAGAAAAGAATTCGTGAAGACCATTAATGATATCCATGCCTTTGGTCATTGCTTCCAAGATTAAGGCTCTTTCTGCAATGGATAAAGTCGCATCTAAGGGAGCTTTGCCATAAATATAGCAATGGGGAATGTCTGATAAGTTATCTAATGCTGACTGTAAGTTAGCAAAGATAGGAATATTGTTTTTCTGGTCATCTAATTGTTCTCCTGCATCTTTGCCTGCTAAAGAACTATCGATTATGCCTACAATATTATAAGTTTCGGAGTGTCGAACTAACCCTGCTGCGGTTTTGCCGTCCATTAAACCAAATTGATTTTCACAATAGACTAAAGCTGTTTTTTTGGCGATCGACATTAAGGTTATTTTTCCCGATTAATTGTAAAATTTTGATGGGGTAAAGTAGCCCCATATTTATAGATCAGAAAGATTGATTGACTTCTACTGCTTGAAGTTCTGACCGCGAAATGCGGTCAACGCAGGCACCGTCGTTTTACGGCGGTGTAACGTTGACTCATCTAGATAAGCTCCCTTTAAGTTAGCTCCCTCTAATTTAGTCATCTTTAAATTAACTCCTGTTAAATCTGCTCCTCGTAGGTCAGCTCCTTGCAAATTAGTATTTCGTAAGTTTGCCCCCCGTAAGTCTGCTCCACCTAAATTTGCCCCTCGTAAATCTGCGCCTCGTAAATCTGCTTCTCTCAAATCTGCTCCACTTAGGTCAGAGTCAATCATTTCTGCATCAATGAGACACGCTTGAACCATTTCCGTATCTGCCAGATTTGATTCATTTAATTTAGCTTGACTCAGATGCGCTTCCGTTAGCTTTGCTCCTCGTAGATTCGAGCCAATCAGGTGCGCTCCAGTTAAGTGTGCGCCAATTAGATTGGCATTTGTCAGACATACTTGAATTAGACTCACCCGACTAAAATCTCGCTGTCCTGCTGCGTATCGTTTTAAAATTTCTTGAGCATTCATATTTTTGTCTCCTAAATATATACTTGAAAAGTAAGTTAAGCTTGCTCAAAGCAACCGTCACAGAAGTTTTAGGCGGAACTCTGGTTAATTGCCTAGAAAGCTGGCATTTCTTGATAACAGTGGCTGCAACGCCAGTAAATACCACTGCTATGTATATGACGAAGTAATATGTATGTACAGCAAGGGCAAGTATATCTACTTATCATGAATAACTTACTGTAACTGTCGTCTATCTTGGATTTAGCTAGCCGTTGAGAAGAGCTATTTGATAAAATCTGCATTTTTAAACCTGAAGTTTGTTAATAACCGACTCAGATTTTGGAGGTAAAGAAAAATTGTAGTTGATTCCACAATTCTTGTTGATCTTGGGGGCTCAAAATTTATGATTTTTTTTCACTCATAAAGCCTTGAGATATTTAACTATGTCTTTTTTAGTTAACGATTGTAACGGCAATTCTAAAGCTATAAAATGAGCCATATTAGGTGAAATAGCGGATAAATCTTTTAGATACATTGACATAAAAACTTCTCCTGAATTAAAAGCAATGTAGAGATTTACATTTGGAGATTAGCTGTAAATATTAGTCAATATTACGAAAATATTTCTTAACACTTTGATCGTAACGTGGAACTCTATATAAAAAAGATTGAGACACAACTCTTATTAATTATCCAATTTGGATGCAAGCTCAAAAGTTGTTTAGTTTAACGTCCATATGAATAGACTTTGTACCAACTAATATAGTACTAATTATCTCAACCTCTCAAACTGCGTCGCGAAGCACGCGATGCTGATGCATCGCCAGTCGTGCGGGGCGTATGCCCCAGAGTCTGCGTAGCAGACATGAACGCTTCGCGTTCGCGACGACGATCTGGGCTTACGCCCTGTCCGTTAGGCTTATCGCATCTCAGATTTCTAATTTTTCATTTTGCAGATTTTGTTCATTATTGTGGTTTAGTCGATCAAAGTCCAAAATATTATCTTGTAGATGAAATTACTGTACTCAACCAAAGACAATAAAGATTTTTTCTGATGTTGTTAGCGGGGCGAAAGCAAGTCGTCCTGGTTTGAATGAAATGGTGAAAGATGCTTGTGACCAATGATGTAGGGGGATATGGGAGTAAAATTCACGAATTGTTGCCATTCCCCTAGTTCGGTTACCGCAGAAAATCGACTTGATTCCCAAGAACCTCAAAAATCGGCTCAGGCTCTTTTAGATCGTGCAGAGACTAAGGTACAGAATGCTGAATACAACATTTATTCGATCGCCAAAGATATAGAAATTACCTTGAGCAACATTGGACAAGATTTATGGCTAGAAGATCGTGAATGGTATATCGAAAAGTTTGATCAATAATGATAGAAAATAATCAGACAAATTTTTGATCGCAATAAATACCGAGTCGAAAACAGAGGATCGAAGTTTAAATGCAAATTAAGATTCTCCAGATTTATGCTTAAGATCGCCAATAACCTTGGGCGATCGCTTATGGGGTTTAGTATGGCTTAGATGCAGCAGATATTGACTAATCGAGATCAGCAGAATTGCCAAGGAAATATAGATAACGTCGCTGAGTTTGCCAATTTCAATACTGAGCATCTGCTTGAACAAACTAACGATCAAAGCGACAACAATTACATTAACCAGTTTGCCTTTTAATTCTTCGAGACTGGCACTTTGCAAAATGCTGGAATCATCTTGATGTTTGATTTCTATTTCCGAAATAAACAGTTCATAGATGCCAAAAGCAAAGATTAGCAATACAATACCGATCAGATAATAGTCAACACCACCAATAATATACGTGACGGTTTTGATGGTCATGATTCCTTCGGGGTCTTTCGGATCTAGGGTTAAAGTTAATCCCGCCCAGATATCCAAAGTACCAATCATAATCAAGCGTAAAGCACTCAGCAAGCTAAAGATAACTGGAGCAATAATAAAAAAGCGGAAGTTCCAAATTAAGGCTTCAAAAAATAATTCCAGTTTTCTAAATCTACTGTTGGCTTTATGTTTCATGCTTGATCACTGATTACTGATTATGAGACAGTTGCGTTGCGGAACAAACGCCAAAGGCGTTAGGCGCGACTAGCGCCGCTTGGGGCATTCGCCCTGTCCTCCGTTGTCCACAGCACGTACGTGCAGATCGTCGTCTTCGACGACTGGGACGCGGATGCGTCCGTGGATACCGCTTTGCAGAAGCAAACTGTCGAACCCGAAGGGCTGATTACTGATTATATGCGTAGCAGTATCCTTTAGGACTGATTACTAAATAATTATTAGCTAGCAAATAGCTGTTAATTGCAAAACAAAGTTATTATTTATTGACTGAATCTTTAACCCATTGTAAGTGCTGGGGTAGGAGGTTGGCTAAATCATATTTTTCTAAAATTGTCTCCCTGGCTTTAGTACGAATGTCAGCCATCTTGCCAGGGTGTTTTAAGGCTTCGATGACGCGATCGCACACCTGCTGGGGAGAGAAGAAATCTACGAGCAGACCATTGACATTATCCTCAATCACTTCCTTAACAGGAGCAGTATCAGAAGCGACGATGGCACAGCCGACAGACAAGGCTTCTAGCATCGACCAGGAAAGAACAAAAGGACGAGTTAGATAGATATGTACTGAGGAAGCCTGTAGCACCTGGAGATAATCATCATAGGGCAATAAACCCGTAAAGTGAACCCGACTCAGATCCAAGGGGAATTTCTCTAGCATGACATCTTTATAATTTTTGCCATCAGGAAGAGATTTGCCATACGCGACGCGATTCTTACCGACAATGACAAAATGGCACTGGGGTCTTTGTTTTTGGAGTAAGGAAATAGCTTCAATTAGCTGGGGAAAGCCGCGATAGGGTTCCATGCCTCTTGCTACATAGGTAGCAATCTCCTCTGCCTCACTCAAGTCGAGGTTAATTTTCGGTAGCTTGAGCTTGGCGTTTGGGATTGGTTTAAAGTAGCTTGTATCGATCCCATCGTGATGGACTTTGATCTTACTCTGAAACTCAATGGGAAATTGCGATCGCTGCCAGGCTGTGGGGGACAAACCGCGATCACAGCTAACTAAATCTAGTAAAATAGGAGAGTTCTTTGTCCGAATTCGTGCCTCATCATCAGCATTAATCGGATCGCTGGGGTCAAAGCTGGCATCTGAGCCGTAGGCGTTGTAATACCACTCAAAATAGCAAAGCAGGGTCGCTCTAGAAAAAATATCCTTCATAAACAAAGTAGGTCCCCAGCCCGAATGTCCATAAACTACATCGGGATAAAAACCCTGCTCTTTCAGCTTCTGTGCCACACGGTAGACCCCTTGAGCTTCCAAAACAGCATTTTCTAATGGTCTGACGTAGTGATGAGTTTCGGGACGAGCAGTACGCGACTTTTCGTATACTATTTTATTTACCCCCTGAATCCTACCTTCAGGTCGATTGGTGGCGTACACCACCGTATTCTCTTTATCCTGACCCAAAACCGTAGCGAGGTGGCGAAATTGAGCAGGAAAATTTGGGTGTAAAAATAAAATCTTCATAGCTACTCGATAAAATTGCAGGCTGTTGATGCGCCATAATTTTAACGGTATTGTGGCTCGCTATTATAAAAATGGTAGTTTAATTAAGTATTATTCATCCTCAGCATATGACCTCTTGGCGCGATCGCATTTCCAAATTTAGCGGTAAAACTCGTTTTGTCGTCTCTCGGATTTTTATTCACCTAGCGGGGGAGGAAATTGCACCCATGCTGGGTATTCTTAATCGGGTAGCACGGGAAGCAGTCGAAGCTGATGGCGATTTGGAAATATTGGGAGAAGGATTGGTATCCGTCGCTCAAAGCCTGTTAGAGATGACCGCATACTGGCAGTCGGCGGGGAATGAGGGCGATGTAGTTTGGGACGAAGGTGAAGCAGGAGATTATATCAATGAGCTGTTTACTGATTCTGCTCAACGTTATTTAAGCGGTATCGAGCTAGAATCAGCCGATGAAGACGAGCCATTATCTCTGCCCATCACGCGCAATCTGGTGATCATGTTGACCGTTGCCTGTGAGGGAGAATCTCCCGATTTAGAGAATAATTTGGCAGATATTGAGGCTCTGGAATACGGCTTGAAAGCCCTAATTAATCTGCACTACCAAGAAAAATTAAGAGCCATTCAAATTCACTTTTCTCCCGCCAGATTAGGAGAGGAATTGGATGGAGAACAGCTATTGCTCAACTTCCCCGAACTGATTCCTCTGTAAGCAGTTCTAGCATGGGGGGAATTAGAAAATTAAATAGCTTCTGATCGGCGACGCTGTTTCTTGAGTAAATACTGCTGATGATCCTCAGTAGCAAGATAATATTCCTTCGCTGGCATAATTTCCGTGACGATGTTGCGATCGTAAACACCAGACTGCTGTAACTGTAGCTTTGATCTACGGGCTATTTGCTCTTGCTGAGGAGTATGATAAAAAATTACTGAACGATATTGCTCTCCTCTATCTGCACCCTGACGATTAAGACTAGTTGGATCGTGCATTTGCCAGAAGATATTGAGCAACTCTTCATAGCTTATAAGGTTGGCATCATATTCGACCTGCGCTACTTCCGCATGACCCGTAATTCTTGCCACCACATCCAGATAAGAAGGATTAGCAAAATCTCCACCCATATAACCCACAGAAGTCTTATTTACTCCTGGAACACTAATAAATTCCTGTTCTGTTTTCCAGAAGCATCCCGCACCAAAGGTTGCTAGTTGCATGTTATTCATTTTTATTATCAGGTTTTACGGTCAAAAATACTTTTTCAATTTTTATTTTTTTAAACTCCTTTAAACTGCATTTTTCAATTTGAAGTTCCTGCACCAAAAATCACTTTACTTTTTTTGATGATCAATTCATCGCGGGGAATGGGAAGTCTTTTTTTGCGTCTATATTCGAGCCATGTGAAGTAAAGTTCAAAAAATGAACAAAAATAAGGTTGCATATCCGAATTCAATCGTACTTTTGACTGCACATTTGGATTGTGTACTAGATAGAAAAATCGATAAGCAAATAACTTATCAATTATTTCTAAGTCAAGGACTTGCGTGTCTAAGATAAGCTGAATACGCTCAAAAAAATTCAAGTACTTCTCTATAGCTTCAACATCTTCTATCTCCAAAGCAATGATGTTTTCGCACCACTTTCCTCCCCGATCAAGATTAGATTCGGCTCTAACATGAAGATCTATATCTCTAGCCAGATCATTAATAAATTGAGCTTTAGATAGCCTGTCTGCCGAACGTAATTAAAACCCGACAAATAGTAAACCTAACAGCGATCGCAGTCTTATTCAGCTTTCTCTTTGCTCAAAACAGCTATATCTAAAGATTCAGTATTAAAATCAACAAGACCTTCTACCTGCACGCTATCGTCAGATAAAGTATCGATTATTCCGTCTTCAAGACCTCCATCAACTATCCAGGAGAAAAACTTTTGCGCCATTTCCTCAGACTTGAATCCTACAAATGTTAGAGTAACGTTCTTCATTGAGATAAATAGAAATTACTAGACAATACACTATGGCTTAGATTGTACTATCTTGTCCTCTACAGTCCTAACCGCATACCAAACTTTCAATTATCTGATCGCCCTACTCAGCCCACAATAACTAAACTAAATTCTATTCTCCGCTGACCGAACCGTAGCTATCCCCTTGTGGAATAATGCTAGGAATAGCCATACAGGTCAGCATAATTATGTTTGCCACCCAAAATAGAAAAACCAGCCACAGTAAAGCTAGCCAAGGCTGAGAATAAGTTACCAAATGTAGCCCCGTCCATAATTGCCAAATCCGAAACCCAGTGTAGAGAGTTCCAATAATGACAACGGCACTCTTACACAAGGTACGACTCAAGCTGATTTCACTAGCTAGCTGAACGACAATAGCCACTAAATAACAGCCAAAAAAGGTTCGTAAAACTGACTCCTGCCAAAAAACTATCAACATTACAACAGGAGTAATTATGCCCAGGAGCAAAGCAATATTGACCCAAACCTTCATAAACTGCCATTGAGCATCGCTGAAAGCCATAACTGAATTGAATGGTAATTTTCCTTTTTTCACCAACCAGCCATAACTCAGACTCAAGCTAGTAGCGATCGCCATAAAAGACAAGACTGTAAACCAATTATTAGGATTCATCGATTGTTCAATATTTGCAGCTCCTACTATCTTAATTTCAATTCTTCCTAATACATATTGCTCTTCAAAGCAATAATTAACTCTGTGTCATTGAACTCTATACGCACTAATTTATAAGCTACTTAATCCAGATTCCAATAGCTTTAACTTCATCATCTATACTCTGGAGATATAGCATAGCTAAGAATTCACCCTCAACTTTTGTACTCCATTGTTTCCACAGTACAAGTACACAATCATTTTTACGGAGTATGCTTAAATATTCTCGTTTAGCAGTTAATGAGGTCAGCACTTTATTATTACTCCACTGACTTTCTACATCTTTCCTGAATTTATCAATAGAGTGTTCTTCAAGCATATATTTAGAAAACAAATCCCAATTCTGTTCATTAGAACCTCGTCTAATGTCGTCCCACATTGGTTCGGCAATTTCTAAGATTTCTGCATCCGATTTAGTTAATATATCCATTAAACTTCCTCAATAATGACTAATTCGCTACACATGAAGAAAATTATATTAGTAGCTTTGTGGTGGAAGGAACCATGCGGGATCGGTCAATATTCGATTCCGCCGAAATAATAAGCTCTGCTATCTTAATTTCTAACGTATCTACTGCATACTAATCCTTAAGAATTGCGATCGCCCGAGCCAAAGCAAGGTTGATAGTTCGAGTAGATGTCAGCCACAGGATAGCTAAAGCAAAAATTAAAAATATTCCGAAGAAACGCGATCGCGCAATGAGTTACTTTTCCAGTTTGAGTTTTAGTTAAGGCGATCGCCATCAAGAATTTCTCACTGTTTATTATCGACAGAAGGTACAGTTTCTATCAATTGTAGTCGCCGCCAGAACCGTATTTCCAACTGTCTAGCCAACGATGATAATAGTATTGCTGCTGGGGAGGTAGCTTAGTGGCTATTGGCTCGATCGCTTTACCCAGTTGATATAAGCCGCTGTATATTGCCAAGCTTAGGTAGTGAAATAGCCAGCTAATCAGGGAACCGATGCCGATTTGTGGCAGTAAAGGTAAGACTAGCTTCGGATTAACCAGCGGTAGGGTTTTAGCTAAGGGTGCAAACCATTTTTACAGGACGTAATTCAGTTTG
>JBCBWB010000330.1:0-2461 GCA_039817275.1 Cyanobacteria bacterium J06648_1
CAAATCTCTAGTGGCTTTAATGGTAGTTAGACGAGCTTTAGCCCGAACAGGATGGGGTTGAATAGTTACGCCAACTCCCAAACTTCTACTTTCATTGCCTTGAGAAACGGCAATAGTTTCTAGAGGACGTACCGTAGTAATATGAACTTGACTTGTTAGCCAGTCATCATATACCGCTTCGGTTTCCGCTTGGCTGCTAAATGCCCTAGTTTGTACTCGACTCATTAAGCGATTTAATGTGCCATTACCTCGTTTGGGACTAGCGATCGCGCGGGTAGGTAAATCTAGCTCGTTTAATTCTAATAGCGTCGCATCAAATTCAGCCGTGCTAACAATTAGCTTGAGTATATCCTTCGCTTCAGTAATGCCTTGATGTTCCCAGAGTTCTTTATCGACGGCAGCATAAATTGCTTGACCGTCTAATGCCCAAGCCGACTCCCCTGGTTCCAGCCAGACTCCCCCCGTAGCAAATAGTTCGGCACTTACGGCAAAGCGATGCCTTCGGCTAGCTTTATGCGAAGCGGTATCCTTTAGGGCGCAATCGCTTAAATCTAATAAAGCACAATAAAGACTCAGATTACTGGTATTGGTAAGCTTAACTTTAAAAGTTGGTTGCTGCCATTTGCCGTTTTCTTGGTAATAAGACAAACGTATATCTGTTTCGGTTAGTTCTTGATCGCCCTGATAGATCGACATGGCGATCGCATCAGTAGCAATACGGCTGGTAGCTGGACTAGAAAGTTCGGCTATATTCGTCCAACGGGTGAGATGCTCTAATCTTTGAATAGCCTGACTAGCAGTAGCTTCAGTGTATTGAGAAATAGAAGCAACCAACGGGCGATCGTCAACTGGTCTAGTAATTATGTATTGATCGTCACGGGCGAGTAACTGCCATTCTGCTGCTTCTAGCTTGTCAACTTCAGTAACATAAAGAAAAGATTGTTTTTGTAGAGCCTGACGTGCTAATTCTACTCCCTTGGTTTCTCCTGTAAATAAAACCCCTTTGGGTGGTAAAGGTAAGCTAGTAACGATCGCCTTATAAATAGTTTCTGGCTGTAAATTCTCTACCTCTATCTGACTCAACTGAGGCATCACTTTTAATACTCTCGCGTTAGCAATGGCATTTTCTGGCTGTGATAACTCATTTATAGGAGTCTCAAACGGAAAAACCGCCAATTCCGTGGTTTCTTTATTAGTACCTTGGTTAATGCCATGCACTGCACCACCATCTATTACCCAACCAAGATCGGGTTGATGACTGACAGTAAAATAATCAGGAGAAGTAGATATTGCCCCACCAAGAAACGGCTGGTCTAAATTTTGTGAATTTTGGCTTTCAATTTGTGGAGATTGAGCGGTAACTTTACTACGAACTAAAGCATCGGTGCGTTTAAATAAATCGCGGTAAGTCAGACTACCATTGACTTTTTTGAGAGTGTCAGTCAAAAAATAAGAAAATACGCCTCTTTTTGACCCACTAGCGTTATATTCCTTAGCCAATTCGCGATCGCGACAGGCAGAAAGAAAAACATATTCACCCTTAGTAGATATCCAGCTAGAACTTGTCTCTAAACTACGAAAGGCAGAAGCTTCCAACTCAGCAGGATTAACAATAAAACTATCCAAAGGTCTGGTTCTTTTATCCAATGGTGCTTTCCTAACAGCAACTTCTAGATCCAATTCCCCGCGAGTCCCCGAACCAGAATGGCAGCAATCCATAATAATTAAAGTATGTGGATTATTTTGGGATACCTCCGAAATTAATTTCCCCAATTCCTTGTCTGCTAGATCCCATCCTCCAGGGCTACGACTGTCATAACAGACAATAGTTTCATTCAAGCGATCGGGTTCTATGTCCCAAAACTCAGGCGGTGCTTGCTCTTGGGAACCGTGTCCCGCATAGTAAAACAAGACAATATCTTCGCTGGCTGCTTGAGATAAATGTTGCCGAAATCCGTCAATGATCCCTTGGCGGGTAGCATCCTGGTTAGTTAAAGTCCGAAGCTGAAGTTGATAATCATCTTGTGCTACTCTACCCTGCAAATATTCTGCTATAGCTTTGATATCGTTAACGCATCCTTGCAATGGCGGTACGGGGTGATTATAGGCATCAATGCCCACTAAGAGTGCATATATATTTTTAGTCATGAGTCTTGCAAAAGATTAGGGATAAAGCATAAAGCGTTATGTTTATTTGATACAGAGCGATCGGGAATAACTAGGGAAGTGTAAAAACAGAGGAGTAATAAGTAATTTAGGCGTTGGTCATTTTGTGTATGATGCACAAAGTGTTTCTGTTCGTAGCTCTAAGCTATAAGCTCTAAGCCATAAGCTTTTTCAAAAAGAACTCAAAGTATAGAAATTAAAAATCATACTTTGATTTACCAACGCCGTAATTTATTTATTATTTATTACTTACTCAATTCCTTCGACTTGGAAATAGTCGGATAGCGCCAGCACT
>JBCBWB010000331.1:0-2436 GCA_039817275.1 Cyanobacteria bacterium J06648_1
ATGAGGACATTTCATTCTTTGTCAGAAATCTTTGGATCATTCCCATTCTATCTATCACTTCTTTAAACACCAGTACCCAATCATGAAAAAGATGTCAAATATTACATTGTTATGTTGATATCGAAATTTGCAGCGTTCAATATCATGCTCTTTCATGCTTCTATAGATTTGTTTTAGTCCATTAAGCCTCATCATTCTCTATCTTTCGCTTTGTCACCAATATAGTATATTTTTACTTATTAGCCTTCCGCCAATTCCAAGGCTTTTGATGCTTACCATTCCAAACCCCTAACTTATCCTCACGAGCAATCTTTTCAGCCCAGTTCAAATTCTCAGCACTCTCACAATCACTCGAATACTGTTGATAGTGCCATGCCATACCTGCTTCAACCATTGCGGTATTAAGGTGGATCTGTCCTTCGTAGTCAGGTTTAATAGGTATCCATAGTTCAGCGACAGTACGACCATAGCGGTCTTGTTCGATGGGTAAGACATGGATTGTACCGTTGCCTTTAGCGATGAGCGATCGCAAATAATCTTTTAATTCAACGCCCAAAGGTTGCTTTAATTCTGGCGCGTCGATGCCACAGAATCTAATCTTTAACTCCTCAGTTCCTCTGATGACTCGCAGGGTATCGCCATCGTAGATACTGCCTGGTTTTACGCGCCATTGCTGGGCATGGTTATCTTTGGGTAGTACAAAAGCGATCGCCGAACCAATTACATCGTCAATCTTCTTTCGGTTGCCGAGAATGCCGATAAAGACCAAGATTAAGCCAATTAATAGACCAGAGCTGTTTAGCAGTCGCTTCATCAAAGAGTTAATAGTAGATACGTTCTACTACTCTGGCTCAAGTAATTAAATATAGGTGCGATTTGGATCGAGGATTGCCATATCAGCAGTACTAAGTGAGATAATACAATTGAAGGTGAGAGAGGCGGAGGTTGCCTCCGCATCTCTAATCACCTTGTTGAAAAAGAAGCCTCCCGACAGCAAATCTAGAGGCTTCCCCAAGTTAAAAACTTAATTACAGTATACCAATGACAAGTAGCAACGGAAATAATAGCGATCGCTTAGGCAGGATTGAGAACATCTTAGACAGATTAGCGGTCGGATTAGAAGAAACCAAAGCAATCATTAATTCCAATTCTCGTGCCGTTCAAGCCATGATGGAACAACAGGCTACAGATCGACTCAAGCGGTCAGAGGAAAAAGCCGAACACGAGCAACGTATGGCACGATTAGAAGATTTAATGGCTAGTCTAGCTAGTATCGAGCAGGGACAAAACAGGATGCTAGCGAACATAGATGAGGCACAGCCCACGATGCTTAGAAGGTTGATGGCGATCGAAAACAAAGTCGATTCTTTGATCGAACGTAACCAATAATATTCTTTTTAAGTTGGGTTCGTTTTTTTGATTCGGACTCAACACAACAAAAACCGTATTCTGTTGCGCTCTACTATGGCTCTTAATACCTATCCCAATCTCACTAATGCCAGCACCGATACAGAGTTAATTAGACTATGGATTTCTCAGAAGGCTAAAACTACTCAAAAGACTTATATCACGATTTCTCGGCAGTTTCTAACCTTTGCGGGTAAAGGACTTGAAGAAATTATGCTGGAGGATATTTTATTGTGGTTAGAATCATTTCAACTACGACAAGCCAGCCAAAACACCATCAATAATAAGCTAGGGGCGATCAAATCTCTGTTCAGCTTCGGTGTTAAAACGGGTTATTTGTCGGCTAATCCTGCTGCGATGGTCAAGACTCCTAAGCCCAAAGATGCCCTGAATGAAAGGATACTGGAGGTTGAAGAGGTTAAGGAATTAATTAATGTCGCTACCAATGAGCGAGATCGCCTGATACTTATTCTCTTATATATCCTGGGTTTGCGGATATCTGAGCTAGTGGGCTTGAACTGGTCTGATTTTCAACCAACGGATGAGGCGATCGCTGTGACTATCTTTGGCAAGGGTCATAAAACTAGAACCTTACTCATAACTCATCAGCTATGGTCAGAACTCAAGCAGCTAGATAGGAGTGAGAAGACTGAAGCTGTGTTTTTGTCTAGGTTTGGCAATCGCTTAGACCGTCACGCTATCCATCGGTTGATTAAGACAGCGGTGGAGAAAGCAGAGATTAATATTAATCCCTATACTTCGGCTCACTGGCTGCGTCATGCTCACGCTTGCCATAGTTTAAATAATGGCGCGGGAATCGATTTGTTGATGAAGTCGCTAGGGCATAGTTCCCTGGCTGTTACTTCGAGATATCTTCATGTGCAGCCGTCGGAGTGTACCAGTAAATTTATTGATTTGGATTGAAGACAGCAGAGTCTTGGTCATGTCAGTGGGCGCTGGTTTCTTAAAAAGGGATATCATCAAAACCTCTGCTAGTGAGTATTTCCATGATGCTCAATGGACGCGAAC
>JBCBWB010000332.1:0-2385 GCA_039817275.1 Cyanobacteria bacterium J06648_1
AGCAATTGACCGACCATTCTAGCCAGTCCACCGTAAATTAGCCCCCCAAAAAACACTCCTACCCAACCCGCACAGATATACCAGTCGCCAATCACCGAGTAGCTATAAGAAATTCCCTCAATACCCAAGGCAGTGGGGAGATCGAAACCTGGATCGACGGGTTTATTCTGCCAAAGTACGCGGGGAATGGGACGGACAAGGGTAAAGAGGATCTGCTGATGATAGACGAAGGGATAGTAGTTGGGAACGAGGGTAATAGTCTGGGCGAGGCGCAGAAAATTATCGTCAACATGGAGATAGCTGTATTGAAATTCGTCTTTCTGATTGATGGCTTGAAAACCCGTGTTGCGAAACTCCAGCATCCACTGCATAAAGCCTAAAACTATCACCACGCTACACAGGGCGATAATAATTTGCTTGAGCCTGAGCTTATGTTGTTCTAAAACCCAACAGATAATCGCTGCACCAAGGATTACACCAATGATCCGACGACCTCCAGACTGTGCTAAAAAAGCAGTCATCAGACCAGAAAGAGCGATCGCCGTAACTACAGGAATTGTGAGGCGACGACTTCTAATTGCCAGTAAAGTAGTCAGCGTCGGTAACAGGTAGCCAAAGTAATCTAGGTGATCGATAAATGAATTCCAGCCCCCCAAAGTTTCCCTCGCCCAAGGTGCAGACCAGCGATTGCTACCCAGATGAATAATCATCTCGACGGGATTGAAGTTACAGGGATAGGCAAATTTGAGAATAGCGATCGCAAAAAACACTAGGATTAGTTTAAACAGCGACCTGGGAGTTAGAGTATGATCTGCTGCATTGGCAAGGGGTTTGGGTAGATAAGGAGGTCGGATCAGTACCGTTAGCCAAACTCCAGAGGTAAATAGCCCAATACTAAAAAATGTCCCCGCGATACTGGCACTGTGCAAACGCTCTAGTGTATAGGCTTCTTGTAACAGGTCTAGTAGAAGCCAGTATATGGGCGAAAGGGCGAGGATATGCTCGGTACGCAAGATTGTTCGGGGACTACGCCAAGCCGCAGCTAAAGGTGCGATCGCTAAACCACAGGTCATGACTAAAGCACTGGGGAATAAAGCATCTGGAGTAGTTGTATTGGCAGGAATAATAAAGATCGCCGCTAGAGTGGCAATAATAGTGCTGACTAAACCCAAAACGGGATAAATTGGATACTCCTGTTTGAGCCATAATTCGGCGATCGCTTTTCGCGTAGGAGCTAGATTAATAGAAGCCATTTATATTGGGTAAAAGGTAAAAGGTAAAAGGTAGCGCGAAGTGCGGACGCAAAGCGTCCTGGTCTGCGAAGCAGACACTGGTGCTACGCACCGCTTGCGGGGGTCAGATGCGGCAAACTATGCGCCTTTCTCCCGTTGAGCAAACTTCGTAAGACAGAGGTAAGAGGTAAAAGGTGATCCTTTGACTTTTTAATTGAATAGACTTTTAATACCTAATGGTTATAGTTTTATTAGTTAATATCTATATTTGTAATTTTTGTAGCTAGTTTTTCTAGGCTAAAGTTGGCTAATATCTGAGTTGTATTGGTAGAATATTTTGCTAATTCTTGTGGATTGTTAAGGCAAAAAGTAATTGATTTGACAATTGTTTCTGCTGTAATCTGGGGCAATATTAACCCATTAATTCGATCTTTGACTACTGCACCACAGAATTGTGAGGCTATGATAGGAAGCTGCCAGGATTGTGCTTCTAGCTGGGTTAAGCCAAAACCATCGGAATGGGTAGGGAAAAGAAATACATCAGCCTGTCGGTAATATTCGTTAGTTTTACTGCGGGAGACTGAACCTAGCCACTTAATTTGAGGATGTTTTTTGTAAGTTTTGGGAATAGCTATTTTTACTTCACCAACAAACCAGAATTCGATTGGCTGATCGCCTAGTAATTTTATCGCTTCGAGGATTTCAGCTATACCTTTGCGTATAATTACCTGACCTAGAAATAAAACTTTTAACGGTCTTTGAGCAGAAAAGCGATCGGGATAAGTTCGCTTAAATTTTAGGGCTGTTGCTGTTGGTTTATAAGCCAGGGGAATTATGTTTATTTTGCGATCGCTAATACCTGTCTGCTGCAAGGCTTTATTTGTCCAGTCTGAATTAACGATAATGCGATCGGCGAGGTTACATTCTGCACGCCAATTTGACCAGTATTCTAGAGGTGCAGTAGAGATAGACGACTGAAAATAGGAGTATTGTTGTGTCAGCTTAAATACAAGTTTTTCTTCAATAATTCCTGGATCTATTTGACCTAAAGTTAAATTCCAATCTCTTGTTTTAGCATATTTGAATATCTCTAGCGCCGCAAAACTACCAGACAAAAAAATAAATCTCTTTGCCTATAGTTATGCGGCGCTAG
>JBCBWB010000333.1:0-2382 GCA_039817275.1 Cyanobacteria bacterium J06648_1
AAACCCAACACTCAAAGGTGAAGCAAATTGAATACAACATTATTACGCCAAACCTGGAATCTAATTGAAGCCACAAACGCTTGGGAGCTATTAGAAGCTAGTGAATCAGATCTAATTCAAAGACTATTGGAGCGTTTGGATGCTCAAAAACCTTTGGCTGACGGAGAGCGCGTAACTCTAAACCACTATCTTCACAATAAAATGAGCCTGATCAAAGATACAGCAGAATCTCGTTTGGTGTCGGCTTAAATTGGGTCAGGAAAATGCTTGACTGGTAAACTTAGCTGCTAAATGATCAGAGCCGAAAGAAGGGACATCGGCGAAAGTGATTAAGAGAAGAGTCAATTCTGGAGTAACTATGACCCTAAAGAATGGGTTCCCAGCGTTTCAAATTTTGCTCCAGATACGGTAACTCTGATTCAAGAGCCAAAACAACTGTCGGAGCTTAGCTGTCTGTAGCTGCAACAACTGGTATCGTTGACGAGCCTGGACAATATTATGCTGACCTTGATCAAGAATCTGAGGAGCAGCTTTTAGTAAAACGCTGAAATAGCTTTCGTAGCTTACCAAAATGGTAGCAATACGGGCAATAATGATGCGCAATTGCCAAATTCTAATCGCTATGTAAATATTAAGCAGCGTAATTGATAAATTAACGGCAATAATCAAAAATATCATTAAACTGTCTACGGTAGAGCCAAATCATCTGGTCAAAATTGAATGAAACTGCTAGTTCTAAGCAATGGTCATGGAGAAGATGTCATCGCCATCCGTATTATAGAACGACTGCTACAAGACTTTAAAGAACTAGAAATAACGGCTCTGCCGATTGTGGGACAGGGCTATGTCTATCAAAAGCTTAACATTCCACTCGCAGGCAGAGTGCAGCAAATGCCTTCAGGTGGTTTTATCTATCAAGGGGGGTCTCCTCTTTGGCAAGATATTCGTGGTGGTTTAATCCGCCTAACCTGGGAACAGATCAAGATTGTGCGTCAGTGGGGCAAGGCGGGAGGCAAGGTTTTAGCGGTAGGGGATCTGGTGCCGCTGCTTTATGCCTGGCTCAGCAGAGCAGATTATGCCTTTATTGGCACTGCCAAGTCAGAGTACTATCTACGGGACGAATCTGATTGGCTGCCCCAAACCTCCTGGTTGGAAAGAAAATCCAACTCTGTCTATCTACCCTGGGAACGCTGGCTGATGAGTTGCGATCGCTGTCGGGGAGTTTTTCCGCGAGACAGTTTGACCACCGAGATTTTGCAGCAGTGGGCAATTCCCGTTTACGACCTGGGTAATCCGATGATGGATGGTTTAGTCCCCAAAAATAGAGCGAGAGAGAATAATAGCCTAGACGTGCTGCTATTACCTGGTTCTCGTTTGCCAGAGGCAATCAGAAATTGGCAGCAAATATTAACGGGGGTCTGGTCTGTAATGCAGGTATTGCCGCAGACACGGCTCAATTTTTGTGGTGCGATCGCCCCAGCTTTAGAGCTAAAACCCTTCGTTGTCCAGGCTAGGACTCAAGGATGGCAGGTCAAGTCGCAACAACCCCAAACCGTAGTTTTGATCCAAGACGAGCGCACCCTTACCTTGACTCAGGAACGCCACCGAGAATTTTTTCAAGGGGCAGATATTGCGATCGCCATGGCGGGAACAGCTACCGAACAGTTTGTCGGGCTAGGCAAGCCCGTCGTCATTTTTTCAGGAGCAGGACCACAATTTACTTTTGCCTTTGCTGAGGCACAGTCTCGTTTACTGGGCTGCTCTATCTTGCTGGTGGATAGTCCCCAGGAAGCAGGCAAAGCGATCGCGGAAGTAATCAATGATCAACCTTTGCTCAAGCGAATTGCCAGCAACGGTCAACGTCGCCTGGGAACTGCTGGAGCTGCCTCCAGGATTGCAGCATGTCTGCAAAAAACACTGTTAGTTGAGCCAAACCAGAATTCAGTCTAGCAACGCTCTGCTTACCGCGCAAACTGCTGTAGTAAATAACTGTAGAATTTATCCCTATTTACTTCCGTCATTACTTTAATCCTTCTGCCGCCTGGTTTGATAATAGTCCTTCCTTGACTAGCACCCGTGGTGATAATATCTGTTTCTTGTTCTTCTGTCTGGTAGATTTCAGGACGAGCTAAATAGGCAGTCGCCAGAATATCCCAAAAATAATAGTCTTGAGGAATAGCCAGGGAATAGCATAAACCCGCTAGATCGGATAGGGGATATTGGCGCTGCTGTGCTAGTTGCCGAATAAATTCTGGAGTAACAGGGACAGTATTAGTCAAATCTAGCGGACATAAAGTAATCGGAATACTCGTCTGCCAAATCTGCTTGGCAGCGATGGGGTCCCAAAAGACATTCCATTCCGCCGTACCGTCTTGCTCAAGA
>JBCBWB010000334.1:0-2347 GCA_039817275.1 Cyanobacteria bacterium J06648_1
ATAAAGATGCCCAACGTACTGTTACCGTCTTAGCAAAAAATCAAGTCCGTACAGTAGGGGAAATCGTAGCCGACTTAGAACCTAAACTCATCGAAATGAAACCATCCTGGGGTCAAGGATACGACTATAAGTTTGCAGGAGAATTAGAAACCCAAGGAGAAACTTTTACTTCCGCAGGACAAATGGCAATAGTATCTCTCTTCCTCGTTTTTGCCGTATTGGTAATTCAATTTAGTTCCTTTACCCAACCTTTCATTATTATGTTGGCAATTCCCTTTGCCTTCATCGGCACATTCCTCGGCTTTTTCTTCTTCCAAATTCCTATATCTTTTCCTGCGGTAATTGGTATTATTGCTTTGACTGGCATTGTGGTTAACGATGCGATCGTCATGATTGAAACCATGAACTCTCATAGATCGAAAGGCATGAATGTGCGCGAAGCAGCAGCCAGAGGTGCGGCCGATCGCTTGCGTCCGATTCTGACTACTAGTATTACTACTATTGTGGGTGTAATTCCTTTGGCTTTAAGCGACCCAACTTGGTTTCCTCTAGCTAGTGCGATCGGTTTTGGTTTGGTTGCTTCTACTTTAATAGCTTTATTGGTAATTCCTTGTCTATATTTATTGCTTACGCCCAACAAAGAGAGCGAAAAAAAGCGGGGGAAATCGCTTAAAATGAACTCATGTCAGAGTCAAACCCGCCCGTCACATATCAGCTAAAAATAGTGTTAGTCGGCGTTAGTCCGATGATTTGGCGACGGATAAAAGTGAGTAGCGATATTACCATTGCCGATCTGCACTACATCATCCAGATTGTCATGGGCTGGAAAGAGGAACATCTACATCAATTCCTGATTCATGGCGTACATTATGGCATCAATTACCCAGGCACGGGTGGACTCATGGGCAATGCTCATGAAATCAAACTATCCAAATTTGGTTTCAGAGAAAGAGAAAAATTCAGCTACGAATACGACTTTAATTGTAGGAGGATAGAAAGTATTAAATGGTATATCTGGCATGGCAATGTATTTGAGGCTTTACAGGAAATAGAGTCTTTAGAAGACTTATGCTATGGGGATTACGAAGAAATGGATGAAGACACTGACTTCGACCTAGATCGGGAAATATCTCCCTTGAAACTGCTAAAAAAAGTAGAAGAATTCCAGTCTTATATTGAGAAAAATGCTAACTTTATTCCTAACTATGGCGAGCGTTATCGTTGTGGAGAAAGAATCGCTTCATCTTTTGTCGAATCAACGGTAAATCAAGTGGTCAGCAAGCGGTTTGTCAAAAAACAACAGATGCGTTGGAGTAAAAAAGGCGCACATTTATTGCTTCAAGTCCGAAATTTGGTTATCAATCAAGAATTACGTCAACGCATAGATAGTTGGCATGGGAACTTAACACCAATACCAGAAGCAAGCTAAAAAACTTACCCAAAAAGAACCATTTATGGGGATGTTCTTTATCATTGAAGGTGTGAGGAGTTGATTTTTCGTATCTGACTCAGTATTGCCCAACTATCATTTATGGGCAAGTTGGTAAAAATGCCACGCACTGCTCCTCCTCCAAAAATTTCTAACCAAGACAAACGTTCTCGCGAGCATCTGTTTCCGACTGAAGTGAAAGCGATGATTGCTGCTGCCAAAAAAGTGGGCAGACATGGATTAAGAGATTCAACTCTAATTTTGATGGCGTATCGTCATGGCTTGAGAGTGTCGGAGTTAGTAGCTTTGAGGTGGGAGCAGATTGATTTTACTGCTGGTACGATTTACATCAATCGGCTCAAGAATGGTGTTAGTTCGACTCATCCTCTTCGAGGTACTGAACTTAGAGCTTTGCGACAATTACAAAGAGAGTACCCAGATTCCAATTATCTCTTTGTTTCTGAGAGAGGTGCTGTGATGGCTGCTGCGACTGCCAGAGGGATTATCCAACGCGCAGGGAAGATAGCTGGATTATCTTTGAGCGTTCATCCGCATATGCTGCGCCATGCCTGTGGTTTTTATTTGGCGAGCCGAGGTCATGATACCAGGGCAATCCAAGCATATCTTGGTCATCGGAATATTCAGCATACCGTTCGCTATACCGAATTGTCTTCTAAACGATTTCAAGATTTTTGGCTGGATTGATTATTGGTGACGATCTCCCGAGGAAAATTTGTCGCGATCTTTATCTCCCCCACTTTTTTTCACTTTCCTAATCGCCAGGGTGCGATCGCTGACTGCCCACGCTCTGGAGCGCAAAGCGAGAGCTTTGCCAGTCGTTGCTAGACGACGATCTGCGCTACGCGCTGCGTTCGGCAAAATCTTCATCGTTATAGAACACTCCCAGTTCGTCCCTCA
>JBCBWB010000335.1:0-2207 GCA_039817275.1 Cyanobacteria bacterium J06648_1
ATTGTGCGTTTTGGTCATTTTATTGCTCCTCTGGATGAAGCTTTGGTGCAGGTAGCCCTAGATTTTTCGGGTAGACCCCATCTGAGATACGGCTTAGATATTCCGACGCAAAGAGTCGGCACCTATGATACGCAACTGGTGAGAGAGTTTTTTGTTGCCGTAATTAATCATTCTCAGATGACCCTCCATATTCGCCAGATGGACGGCATTAATTCCCACCATATTATCGAGGCAACCTTCAAAGCTTTCGCTCGCGCTATGCGCATGGCAACAGAAATAGATCCTCGTCGTGCAGGGACTATTCCCAGCTCAAAAGGAGTCCTTTAACATTTAGCATTTAACATTTAGCATTTAACAGAGTGATTGTCTGTGGATCGCTAATTCAGTAATTAGTCCACAGCACGTCAGCGCAGATCGTCGTCTGCGACAATTAGAAGGCTTACGCCTTCGTGGATAAGCTTCGCAAATAACTAGTAATCAAATTGGAAATATCTAGCAAGTGGGTCAAGGTCAATAATCAGGGTTTAGAAATTGATGCTTATTTAGCTGCGCCAACAGCAGCAGGAATTTATCCTGGAATAATTGTTATTCAGGAGATATTCGGTGTCAACGAGCATATTCAAGATATTACTGAGAGACTAGCCAGCGAAGGATATATGGCGATCGCTCCTGCTATTTATCAGCGCCAAGCTCCTGGCTTTGCCGTTGGTTACTCAGAAGCAGAAGTGCAAGAGGGACGGAAATATAAGGTACAAACTCAAGCTTCAGAATTAGTTAGCGATATTCAAAGCTGTATTGCCCACCTGTATAGCCAACCTCAGGTAAAGCAGTCGGGAGTGGGTACAATTGGCTTTTGTTTTGGTGGTCATGTGGTATATCTGGCGGCAACTTTGGCGGATGTCGCCGCTACTGCCTCATTTTATGGCGCAGGGATTGCTACCTGGTGTCCTGGAGAGGCGGAACCAACTATCTCTCAAACTAAAGATATTAAAGGCGCGATTTATGCTTTCTTTGGGACGCAAGATCCTTTGATTCCCAACGAGCAAACAGAACAGATCGAGCAAGAATTACAGCAGCAAAAGATTGAGCATCGGGTATTGCGCTACGAGGGAGCAACTCATGGATTTATGTGCGATCGCCGTCCTAACAGCTATAATCCTGATGCAGCTAGAGATGCCTGGAAAAAAGTGCTAGACTTGTTTAGCCAAAAGCTGTAGTAGCCTAAAATTAACGGCTGCAATCCTTTTGACCGTAATATTCACCATATATACACTATGTCTGATTCAACCTCCGTTCCCAACTCATCTCAAGCATTCTCAATGGCAGATTTTGAGAATGCGCTTCAGGAATATGATTATGAGTTTACGAGAGGGCAGAAAATACAGGGAACGGTAGTCCAAACAACTTCTGACGGAGCGTATATTGATATCGGCGGCAAATCTCCTGCTTTTGTCCCCACGAACGAGGCGGCACTAGGCTTCGTCAGTAATATAGATGCAATTTTGCCTGTCGGTGAAACCAAAGAATTTTTGATCATTCGCGAACAGGATGCAGATGGGCAGGTAACTCTTTCCCTACGTCAGCTAGCCTTGGATGAAGCTTGGGCTGATATTAAGGAAATGGCAGAAGCTGGAAAATCAACTCAGCTAAGAGTTACAGGAGTTAACAAAGGCGGTGTAATGGGGGAAGTTTATGGCTTAAGAGCCTTTATTCCGCGATCGCATTTGCAGCAGCGTGATAATTTGGAGTCCCTTGTCGGACAACTTTTGACCGCAACTTTTTTGGAGGTCAATCAAGAAAATCGCAAGCTAGTCTTGTCTCAGCGAGATGCGATGCGTGCCGTGGCAATGAACAGCATTGAAGAGGGAGCGCTGATGCCAGGTAAAATCGTCAATATTAAACCCTACGGTGTGTTTGTCGATCTTGATGGAGCGACGGGCTTATTACACATTAAGGAAATTAGTAAGGCACGGGTTGAGTCTCTTAGTAGTATCTTCGAAGTTGGGCAACAGATTAAAGTGATCATCAAGCAGATTGATGAACTCCAGAATCGCATGTCTCTCTCGATCAAGTCCCTCGAATCCTATCCTGGGGAAAACTTGGAAAAGCTAGAGACAGTAATGGCGGATGCTGAGTCTAGATGGTCAAAAGCCCAAAGTTCTGACGCAGAAGTTAGCGCCTCGCCTGCAAGCCAATCCCAAAGCCAA
>JBCBWB010000336.1:0-1941 GCA_039817275.1 Cyanobacteria bacterium J06648_1
TACAATCTTTTTTTGCCAAATCGAAGTCAGAGCCAATGGTTAAAAGACTTGCTTCGATTTATGCTATTTGACAAGCGATATGATATGTGCAATTTTTTTGATCAACAACCTCTTATATTGAGCTTGTTTTGGGGCAAGTGGACTGCGTACACTTGTTACCATCGGTGTTGCAGCGATAATCTCCTCTTTTGGGGATCAAAAGTAAAACTTGGCTTGTCTGACAATTAATTGTCATAAGCTCCTTCTAAAAAGCTATCTGGGCTTTTATTAAGTAAATATTAAGTTTTGGTGGTAAATCAGAAAAATACTGTCCTGCATGGGTTTGGAGCAATATTTATGTTGTTTTTGATACAAATTACTGCTGAAGAAAATTATAGCGAATGGCATTTCTTTCTTACTTCATTTGGCGATCGCCATTTCAATCTTAGAAGCAAATATTTCCTATCATGATGATTTGAGCTATGCAGTATTACTTTCGCCTAGCAACAGCAGTAGATTTGCGGCAACTTGATCACATTTATCGGCAAAATATGAAACCCTATGTCGAGCGGATATATGCTTGGGACTCTACTCTATTTAGAAATAATTTTGTAGCATCTCACTATCAGGTAATTGAAGTTAAGGGTGTGACTGCTGGCTTTCTTAAACTTGTGAAGAATGATGCTGAGATTTATTTAGCAGAAATCCAGATCCGCGATCGCTATCAAAATCTGGGGATTGGCAGCAAAATATTAAAAGATTTAATGCACCAGGCTGAAGTTAGCCAGAAACGACTGAGGCTCAAGGTTATTCAGGGCAATCCAGCCCTCAAACTCTATCAAAGATTAGGATTTGTCGTCTTTGAGACAAGTTCTACCCATCTCAAGCTGGAATTTAATTCTCAAGCGATCGCTGATGCGTAAGTAACTAAAAGTTTTTCGCAGTATGCTTGACAATATCAAACTGAAAACGGTTGGGATAGTCGGTTAAGCCGTAGAGGTTAAAGGAAATAGTTGGTTCATCTCCTATTGATTCAACGCTGTGAATTGCTCCTGGCATAAAGCCAATAATATCTCCTGGCTCTAAAATTTGCTCGCCCATAGACTTAAGCTGATCGGGATGTTCTGTCGTCGGCGATCGCTGCCAAAACTTATTCTTTTCAATCCCGTCAATCAATGCCACAATGCCCCAGGTAGCATGGTTGTGGATTGGTGAACTCGTTCCAGGTTTCCAGGCTACCATCTGAACTGTCAAAGGATATTCTGGTTCGCGATATAAAGTCTTGACTGACCAACCTGTTTTCGGTGATGGGGAATCATATTCCATTTGTAGCCAATAAGAACTAGTTAGCAGGTTTCTCGCCAAGTGCATAATTGCCTTGAGGCGATCGCGATCATCAGCAATATTTAGTAGAACATCTTCTAGATCGGTGAGAAATCGGAAGAGTCGATAGGGTTCGACAGATAATTCAGTTTCGGCTGGATAATAAGCTTCTCTGGTGCAGTCGTCGAGAACAATCCAGTTTTCGCATTCAGGATTTGCTTCAATCAGACGATCTTGGGGATTGGTAGTTATTTGGGACATAAGAGGTAAGAGGTGAGGGGTAAAAGGTAGTAGGTAGAAAGTAAAAGGTATATAAGCTAGGGTTAAAAAAAATATGTTTTTCTGATCTAAACAAATGAATTGAAGGTTTGCCTTAGAAAGTTCTGAGAGAGAAAAAGGTGATTCTTAGACAATGTAAATCTTAGTCTCAGACAAATATCAGGTTGCAGCAGTTAGATGATAAGTGTCAGAAACATCCAATGCAAACTCAAGCAAACCAAACGAATTATGAAACTTAACTACCTTGCTACCTTCGCTGCTGCTTCAATTCTAACTATTGGTGGAACTACTGTTTTCGCTAACGCTGCTAACGCATCTACATTATCTGAAATAGGTGCTTTTAGCACAAGTACGATTGTG
>JBCBWB010000337.1:0-1926 GCA_039817275.1 Cyanobacteria bacterium J06648_1
CCCCTGGCGATTGGCTTTACGGTCTTAGAATTATTGTTACCCTTGCTATGTGTCTGGCAAGCAAAATTGTCAAGTCCCAAAAGACCAAAAGGAATTTAGGTTTTACTAGCTAGCTCTACTAATCATTGTCTATTTCCTCCGCTCTAGTTCTTGCAATCTGAGTCTGAAATGATTGATTTACTTTTAATTCTTCACTGCCACGTCCAGGAGAGCGCTAAGTTGGAGTTAATCAAATCAATACCAAGATCCAATTGAGATTAAGCTCAGGCTGAATTGAGCAAACTTGATCAAAACACTTTAGTTCGATATGTATTGGCATAAATGGAAATTTTGGCAAAAAATTAGCTTAGTGCTATTGGGAATAATCTTAGTCGCGATCGCTTCTGGTCTAATGAAATTAATTGAACCAGTCAAAGTTACGCCGATTTCCCAATCTTTATCACCCTTAGAATTTTCGGGTCAAGCTTTATTGGTAGCATCAGACGCAGACATGGTGGCAACTGCCTATGCCGATGCCCAGCTAAATCGAGTTCCAGGCATTGAAGATACTTTGACCCGCATCAGTCTGCCCCTCGATCCTCAAAACCCCGCTCTGGCAACTCTGCCAGTGTCTAATTCAGTCATGTCTTGGCCCCAAATCATAACCGCGTCCCCAGATGGTCAGAGAGCCTATATTGTGGAGGCGCGATCGCGTCCTGATGATGATATTCAAGCCTTGGAGACCATTGACGATATACCTGAAGGACAGTTGCTAACTGTAGTCGATCTCGCCAATCCTGCTCAACCCCAAATTATTGAATCTGTGAATGTGGGACGTAATCCAGAACACATTAGTATTAGTCCTGATGGTAAATTTTTGGCAGTTAATTTAAAAGAATCAGGTCGAGAATTGCTAATTATTGAGCTACTAGCCGACGGTAAATTAGGCAAAAAAACCTACATGCCGATTAATGATGCTAGTGATGGCAAAAGCGGTAGAGTCGCAGTCTGGCATCCATCTGGACGTTTTCTCGCTCTTACCCAGGACAATGAGCGTCAAGTGGGTTTCTATTCATTTAAAACCGATGCTAGCGGACAACCAACTGTTGAGCCTTATGGAGAACCTCTAGAAGTGGGGAATCACCTAGGCATAGGCAGATTTAGTGCTGATGGTCGCTTTTTTCTCGTGACAGATCTCAGGTGGAGTACCCGAGGAATTGAGACTTTTAATTTTATTCTCAATCCTCCAGGGGAAATGATTGCCATTGGCTTTGATGAAGCAGACAGACAGCATCAAGTGGTTTCTAGAGCCGAAGTTGGTCTAAGTCCCGAAGGATTTGCCCTGAGTCCTGTTGACTCTCTAATCGCCACAGTCAGTCTGCGACGTACCTACCGTAGTTCTTTTCCTCCAGCATGGCGTGGTAAACCTTACAGTTCCCTTTCTCTGGTCAAATTCGAGCCGAATTCGGGAGAACTGGTGACACTATCAGAATATGGTTTTGAGGGACTATTACCAGAACAGGCTACTTTTGATGCCGACGGTAAATCATTAGCGGTAGTTATCTACAATTATCGTGAGCCAACCCCAAAAACGGGGGCAGTAGAGTTTTGGAATGTGGTTTCAGGCAATAACCCGACACTCGAACGAACAGGATTCAAGCTTGATCTGGTTCGGGGCGCACACGACATTATTTTATTGCCGTAATTTTGTTGCCGTAACTGAAGAAATAAAATTGGGCTTGGTTGAGTAAGTAATAATTTCTGGCGATCGCCTTAGCAGCTTTTAGTCAGGCGAGAAGCTCAGAGCGATCGCTTTACAAACAGCATTTGTTCTAAGTACAGAACAAATAAAAAATTCAATTTATTAAGGAGCAAAAGTTTTTATGCCGAGTAAGTCAACTGTTCTAGTCACAGGCGCATCGGGATTCATCGGCGGACAGCATAACC
>JBCBWB010000338.1:0-1852 GCA_039817275.1 Cyanobacteria bacterium J06648_1
GCTAGCTTTAGCTGCGGCGGTAATCAAGGCTCCTTCGGTAGGATCTCCCACGACCGACCAATCATCCCCCGTTTGCTTTGATTATTGAAAATGTAGGTAATTTGGTTTGTCCTGCTGCTTACGATTTGGGAGAAGACTTGAGGGTAGTATTGCTTTCAGTAACGGAGAGCGAGGATAAACCTTTGAAATATCCGACTATGTTTAAATCTGCTCAAATAGTCATTATCAATAAAATCGATTTAGCCCAAGCGGTGGGATTTGACCGAGAACTAGCGATCGCTAATATTCAGAAAATTGCTCCTCAAGCCCAAATTTTTGAAATTTCGGCAAAAACAGGACAAGGAGTTAATTCGCTCTTATTTTTCTTGTTTTCAATGCTAAAAATTAAAACTTCAACTCAATCGGTTTACAACCTATCAAAATAGACTATATGTTCGACCAAATTTTTACCTCTAATTCTGAAACAGAACAAACCAACATTCTTCGCCCCCGTAAAGGAGTCATTATTGGTTTGGGACAAGTAGGACTTGCTTGTGCTTATTCCTTGCTGATTCAAGACTGTTTTGATGAACTGGTTTTACAAGATCTCGATCTTAAAAAGGTTGAGGGGGAAGTCATGGATTTAGTTCACGGAATGTCTTTAATCGCGCCTACAGATTTGGTAGCTGGTACAGTAGCTGATGCGGGAAAAAATGCTGATATTGTAATCATTACCGCAGGTGCAGCGCAAAAACCAGGAGAAACTCGTCTTGATTTGTTAGGACGTAATGTGAGTATTTATCAAAACATTTTGGCAGATGTAGTTAAATATTGTCCGAATGCCATTCTGTTAATCGTTACTAACCCAGTCGATATCATGACCTATGTGGCACTAAAAATATCTGGCTTTCCAAGTTCGAGAGTAATAGGTTCGGGAACGGTACTCGATACCTCTCGTTTTCGCTCTTTACTAGCTAATAAATTAGACATCGATGCTCGTAGCGTTCATGCCTATATTATTGGCGAACATGGAGATAGTGAAGTACCAGTGTGGAGTACGGCAAATGTAGCTGGTCGAAGATTGTTAGCTGGGGATTGGGAAAATTTAGCAAAAAGCGATCGCCAGGAACTAACTGACATATTTGATCGCGTCAGAAATGCTGCTTATGACATTATTCAGCGCAAAGGATATACCTCCTATGCAATTGGATTAGTTGTAACCGATATAGTTAAAGCGATTCTACGCAGCCAGGAGCGAGTTCTTACCGTTAGTAGTTTGGTCAACGGGCTATATGGTATCGACAATGCATGTCTGGGTTTACCAAGAGTAGTTAGCGATAAAGGTATACTCAAAACTGTCAATTTAGATTTAAATCCCAGAGAACAAAAGCAGCTTCATCATTCGGCTCAAGTTCTCCAAAAAGTTTTCGCTAGTTTGAGTCTATAAATTCATCGCAGATTTTATCAAGCAATTAAGTTCTTATCCCAATTAATTAAAATAATTATGACATCTACGTCTTCTCAAGCATCAAGCTCAAAAAATACTTTGGCAGCCGAAGAACTTAGAAAAATTGACGCTTATTGGCGCGCCTGTAACTATCTAGCTGTAGGAATGATTTATCTGCGAGATAATCCTCTGTTAAAAGAACCATTAAAAGCAGAACATATAAAACAGAGATTGCTTGGACATTGGGGATCTTCTCCTGCTCTCAGTTTCACCTATATTCACCTCAATCGCTTAATTAAAAAGTACGATCTCAATTCGATCTTTCTAGCAGGACCAGGACACGGCGCACCAGGAGTACTGGGACCTGTATATCTCGAAGGAACATATTCGGAAGTATATCCTGACAAAAGCGAAGACGAGTCGGGA
>JBCBWB010000339.1:0-1825 GCA_039817275.1 Cyanobacteria bacterium J06648_1
CATCATGCACCCTGTTCCGTTCTGGTAGTTCAAGGCGCAACTAGAGTTGAAGCCGAAGTTTTACCAAATGTTAGCTACGTCAATGATTAGTTGTGAGTATTGAGATGGCTAAAATTAATGCAGTTAATTACCAAGAGAAAATTATTGCTCTGTGGGTGGTGTTTTTACTCGGTACGTTATTTCATACACAGCTGGCTTTAATACCTCTGTTTCACGGTATTGATGTGGCGATTATGAGCCATCATCACCAAGAAACCGCTACCCTAGCCGAAATAACTCCAATTTTATGGGGAATGCTCTTGTTTTTTGTTTTACCAATGCTAGCTATTGTCGCTACTGCTTTTTATAAGTTTAAACGCTGGCGATCGCTTCATTTTGGTTTCACGGTATTATACTCTGTTCTAAATTTTGCTCATTTGGTTGCCGATTTATTAGTAGATCCAATTGCCTGGTATCAAATAGTTTTAATGCTGCTCTTATTTTTAGTTGGCATCTTGCTGAATATTGTTTCCTATCAGTGGCTCAAAAGTAGTGTCCGTCGCCTGAAAATAGAAGCTGTAAATTAGTAGCAATCAAATACAGATCGGCAAAAACTCATTATCAATATATATTCAATTCAAAGAGGAAATATTATGCTAGCGAATATGATGCTTCCTCTATTTATCATTAGTCCATTTTTTTTTGTTTTCGCTTTTCCAGTAATTTGTTTGCTTGAAAGCTTTGTAATTGTCGAGTATTTAGATATTCACTACGACTTCAATCGCGTATTCAGGAGTATAATAAGTACTAATGCTATATCTTCTACCATCAGTATCTCGCTTATCATTGCAGTCGAGCAAGTTTCTTTTGCGATCGGGCATGAAATTTCTTATGCTGAAACAATTTACTTTTTAAATAACTATAGGTTTTTCGCAGTTATTTGCCTGTATTTTACGACGCTGCTAATAGAATGCTTATGTATACAAATATTCTTTAGAGAAGTGAAAATTAGTCATCAAAAGATACTTAACAGTGTTGTTGTTGCTAACACAATTTCTCATTTGATTAGCGTTCCTGTTTTTTACCGCTATTTTTTTTGAAGTCGTTAGGAGCTATTTGTAGCTTACAACATAGAAACTAGTCTCCTTACTATTCCATCTAGCGATGGTGTAGATGTAATCTTTCTAAAAGCCAAATCGAGATAGCTGCGCCTACAAAATGAGCAGCGATTAGATTGATGTTAGCCACAACGACAAAGACATCCAAGGCTCTGACAATATTTTCTGGATGAGTAATAGCCATTCCAGGTGGTTGAGATACAGTTTTAGCAATTAGTACCCCGAGACTCGAACCCGCACCAAACAATCCCAGCAAGATGCCGACGAAGCCGATAATCGTACCAAAGCGCAGTAGTTCGACGGTTTCAGCTTTACGAGGATGTAGCTGTGCGCCAGGTTTGTGCAGTAAACCTTTGGCAACGCGAGTATAGTGAAAGGCTAAAAATATTGTGGCACATAAAGCGAGGAAGCTACACCCAGACCAAAATATGCCAATACCAATACCCGTACTACTATCGGGACTAAACTTTCTGCCTGAAGCAGCGAACAGCAAAATTAGGATGGATGCAAAGGCAAAAGATAGCTGCGTCCCCAAACTCAGCCAACCATAAAAGCGAAAGATCCGCGCAATTTTTTGGATTTTAGCGGATGGGATTGGATGAGGAGATCTTGTTAACATGGTTTGGTTGATTGTTAGTTATTTCTGACTTCATTAGCTGCCGAGATAAATTCCGAGCGATCGCGCTGTTTGTACTAGAAGACCGTTACAATCGACAGGGTTGGGACAA
>JBCBWB010000033.1:0-33848 GCA_039817275.1 Cyanobacteria bacterium J06648_1
ACAGGCGATCGGGGTGCTTTTTTTGGCTCAATCTTGGGTTCACTCAATCATATTTACGTCGCCGATGTGATCTGGCTCTAATTGACCTACAGTCTGATAAACTTTTTGGTTCATCCATTGATTATATTGGCTCATCAACTGCAAACTAGATAAAAAACTCATCGGCGATCGCCTCAAATTGTAATCTCAATTGATCTTTACCGATGGCTAGGTGCTGCTGGCAAAAATCAATAAAAACTTTAACCTTTAAAGGAACGTAATTGCGGGAAGGATATAATAACCAGGCAGTAGGATTAAAATCTGTGGCGGTAACGTCATAGTCTGGTAAGACCTTAACTAGTCTCCCTGCCTCAATCTCCGAGTCGGTAAGCCAGTGGGGAAGCAATGCTAGACCCATTCCTGCGATCGCACATTCTTGTAAACCAATAGCGTTAGAGATTATTGTCCGCCCCCTAACAGGTACCTCCGTTACTTTACCTTGGCGATCGCGAAATAGCCAGCGGGTTCGATAGCCAGCTAGAGGAAACAGGAGACAGTTGTGACGCGCAATGTCCTGGGGTTTGTCAATTAGCTGATGCTGCTCTAGATAATTAGGGCTGCCGCAGACAGCATATCTCATCGACATTAGCTTCTGAGCAATTAAAGACGAGTCCGTCAGCTGACCCAAGCGTATTGCCAGGTCGATTCTTTCCGTCACTAAATCGAGTCGCGTATCGGTGAGCAACAGCTCGACCGCCAGATCGGGATACAGTGCCTCAAAGCTTGGTAATAAAGGAACCAAACATTTCAAGCCAAAGGACACCGAAGCCGTGATCCGCAGTGTACCTTGGGGCTGTTCCGATTCTGTCACCAGTTCAATCGCCTGCTGCATTTCAGCTATCAAAGGGGAAATGCGATCGCAATAAAGACTACCCGCTTCTGTTGGGGAGAGTTTCCTGGTTGTTCTTTGAAAGAGCCTGACCCCAAGCTCCTGTTCTAAACCAGAAATTGTCCGCGAGATCGAGGACGGATCAACATTTCTTTCTCTGGCTACAGCGGCAAAACTCCCCTGTCTCATTACCTCGACAAATATTTTTAACGTTGCTAGATCCATGGTCGCCAGTTTCAAATAGATTCGTGCGTAGCTTACATGATACTAGTGCTAAAAATCATCTTTACTGCCCAATTTACATTAACTACAATGCAGCTAAGTTAATATTTTTTTTACTACCTATGACCTGCATCCTCAGAATTGACTCTAGTTCGCGAATTGAAAATTCCCATTCCCGACAGCTAACCGACTACTGGCAAACTACCTGGCTCAAAAAATACCCAGATGATCGGATAGTAACCAGAGACTTAGCCCAAACCCCCTTACCTCATCTGACAGATATAGCGATCGCTGGTTTCTATACGCCCCCAGAACAACAGTCGGCGGCGATGAAGACAGCAACGGCATTGTCAGACCAGCTAATTGCCGAACTGCAAGGGGCAGATATTTTATTGCTATCCGCACCGATGTATAACTTTTCGGTTCCCTCCGCCCTCAAAGCCTGGATCGACCAGATTGTCAGGATTGGACAGACTTTTGCCTACGACGGCAGCAATTTTGAGGGATTAGTCAGGGTTAAACGCGCCCATATTATCTGCGCCTATGGTTCAGGTGGCTATCTAGCAGGTGGGTCGTTTGCCGACTTCAATTTTCTCGAACCCTATTTACAAGGCTTGTTTAGTTTTCTGGGCATCAAGGAAATCGAGTTTTTTCAGCTTCAAGGAACGACAGGCGAGCCACAAGCGATCGCCGAACAGACCAAGCAAGTTCAACAGGCGATCGCTCAGGCAATTGCGGCGGTTTAACCAAGTCAACTATTAATTTTTTTAGGACATCATGGCAAAAGTAACAGTATTAGGTCAAGGTGCAATGGGTTCGCGGATGGCAATATCCTTACTCCAGGCAGGACATCAAGTAACAGTCTGGAATCGTAATGCTAACAAGACTATAGCCGCCGCTAGTGTAGGAGCAAGAGTGGTGGACACTCCCTACAGTGCGGTTCAAGCCGCTGAGTTTGTCATTAGTATAGTGCGTGATGACGCAGCAGCACAACAGGTCTGGCTAGCAGAAAATGGGGCTTTATCTGGAATGATGCATAATGCGATCGCGATCGAAAGCTCGACCTTGACCGTAGCTACAGTGAAAGAACTAGCCCAGCAATTTCAACAGCGGGGCATTAGCTTCCTTGATGCCCCCGTAGCAGGTACCAGACCCCAAGCCGAAGCCGCCCAGCTAATCTATTTCGTCGGTGGCGAAATTACAGCCCTCGAACGAGCAAAACCAATTTTACAGGCGATGGGCAGCACAGTTCATTATGTCGGCGCGATCGGTAACGGCATGGTAGTTAAACTAGTGGTCAACTCTCTATTTGCGCTCCAAGTCTCGGCAATGGGAGAACTAATCAACCTTATGCACCAAAGCGGACTAGACAAAGCTCAAGCTGTTGAAGTTATCAGCGCCACACCCGTCTGTAGCCCCGCAGCAGCCATGGCAGCCAAAGCCATAGTCGCCCGTAACTTCGCTCCTCTGTTCCCAATTAAGCTAGTCGAGAAAGATCTAAACTACGCCCTTGATAGCTTTGCTATCTCTAACCGAGAGATTTCCTTGATCGCCGCCACTCAAAGAAACTACGCTCATGCTGTAAAACAGGGTCATGAAGCAGATAACATAACGGGTATCGCCCAACTCTTTGAATCAACAGTAGCTTAAAATTGCGATCTAAAATTGCGATCGCCGATCAGGTTTTGTGCCTGATTAAACTAGTGATTTATCTCGGTAGAATTGGTAGACTATAGCTGCCAAGGGGCGATCGCCTGGCAATTAGTTACTCTTTCTATTTGGCTATATCTTTCAGGCAATTTTGAGCGATATCTATAATAACGCCGTGGCTCTTTCTGCCAAACCCGATCGCTCTCCTCGCGTGAGGGTAATATGTCCTGCTAAGGGTTCGTGTTTGAATCTTTCTACTACGTAGGTCAGACCGTTACTCGCAGCATCGATATAAGGATTGTCAATCTGATCTGGGTCGCCAGTCAGAACAACCTTTGTGCCTTCTCCCGCACGGGTAATAATAGTTTTTACTTCATGAGGAGTAAGGTTTTGTGCCTCATCAATAATCAAAAACTGCTGGGGAATCGTCCGCCCACGAATATAGGTCAGAGGTTCAATTTGCAGCATTCCCATCTCAATTAGCTCCTCGTGTCCTCTGCGCCAGTGTCCAGGATTGTCCGCACTCTCCTGGGTGCCAAAAATAAGATCGAAATTATCATAAAGCGGCTGCATCCAGGGGGTCAGCTTTTCGTTGATGTCTCCAGGCAAGAAACCAATATCATTGCCCATCGGCACAACGGGACGCGAAATCAGTAAACGATTGTAGAGCTTTTCGTCCGCCACCTTTTGTAGTCCTGCGGCGATCGCCAAAAGAGTCTTGCCCGTTCCTGCTTTACCCACCAGAGTCACTAGCTTGATCGAATCTTGGAGCAGTAAATTGAGAGCAAATCTTTGTTCCCGATTACGGGGTTGTATACGGGATACACCCAGCTTCGGCAAGGCAATCAGAGGAATAATTTTGCTGCTTTTACCTGCCGCCATACCCAATGCCGTATGAGAAGGATTAAGACTATCTACAAGAGTGATATCCTGGTTGGGCAAAAACTCTCGCTCTAGAGTCACCGAACCAGCCTGAAAGAATTCGGCAATCTGCTCGGAACTGACCAACACTTCTGTCGTGCCAGTATAAAGCTCGTCTACGTCTACCTTATCCGTCTCATAATCTTCGGCATTCAGACCCAAGGCATCAGCTTTGATTCTTAGATTCGTATCTTTACTAACCACAATCACGGGGCAATCACAGCTTTGTTTAGACTGCATGCCCACTGCCAAGATTGCGTTGTCGGCAACATCACCACTCAATTCTAAAGGCAATGTTTTTAACGTATCGCGATCGCTTAAGGCGACTCTCAGACTACCACCGTTGCTTAACTCCACCCCTGTAGTCAAATCCCCCTGCTGACGTAGCTGATCTAGGGTACGAGCAACTTCCCTCGCGTTACGCCCCGTCATTTGCGGCTGCTTCTTGAAGCGATCTAGTTCTTCAATGACGGCGATCGGAATTATGATCTCATTATCTTCAAAGCGTAAAATCGCGGAAGGGTCGTGGAGAATAACATTGGTGTCAATGACAAAGATTTTTTTCATTCAGTCTCTAGATTGGTAGTCTTAGCTGCGATTCTAATTGGGTCAGAGCAGCATCAGCAACACATTCAATCATCATCCCACTTACCTCCCTGACTATCAAGCAAATGAGTTAGTACGAGCTAATAGTTACCAAAGCCGAGCTGACCTTAATTTAGGGCGATCGCTCTTACCTCTTACCTCTTACCTCTACCCCTGTTAAGGTGAGCAAATGTACTAAGATAAGGCGATCGCGATCGATGGCATTCTAAAAGAAACTTGGTAATCGGAGATTTTGTTCCATGATTAATGCTATCTTCTCTCAATTTATCGAAGCAACTCCTATAACTGTAATGGTTAGAGGAATTATGGAACGAATTTTTGAACCGACCGCATTAGATGAACTGTTTGAAGCTCATGCAGTCAAGCAATACACCAGAGAGCTACTGTTTTCTAATGTGGTTAGTTTAATGAGTTTGGTAGTCAGTGGAATTCATCCAAGTGTCAGCGCAGCATACAAAGCATTAGAAAAAGATTTAGGAGTGTCACGTCCTGCGCTATATGGCAAATTAAACGGGATGGAGCTAGGTATTTCTCAAGCATTAGTACGATATAGTGCTTCAAATCTCGAATCACTCATCTGTGAATTAAAAGTAAATCAAACAAAACTACTAGCAGGATATGAGATTAAAATTGCCGACGGCAATCATTTGAGTGGAACAGAGCATCGATTAAAAGTTTTGAGAAATAATTTAGCTAAAGCTTTGCCTGGAAAGTCAATTGCAGTATTAGATCCACAGAAAATGTTGGTGACGGATATCTTTCTCAATCAGGATGGTCACGCTCAAGAAAGGACAATGTTACCTGAAATTCTAGAGACGATTCTGGCTCAACAAGTCTGGATTGCTGACCGCAACTTTTGTACTCGTCAGTTTCTATTTGGGATTGTTCGGCGAAATAGTGATTTTGTCATTCGTCAGCATAAAAGCCTACCTGTTAAAGAAATATCTTCTCTGGAAAAAATGGGCCAAACCACAACTGGAGAAATTTTTGAGCAACAAGTTCAAATTACTGACTCTGATGATTCAACCTTGCAATGCGGACGCATTCGCGTCCAGTGCCGTGCTGAAGGCACGGTCAGAGGCGTAAGCCTCGCCCGAATCGTTATTCAGCTACACCAACCCACAAGACATGGAGATCAAGAAGTTGCTCTGCTAACTCATTTACCCCGATCTGTCGCTGATGCTGAGACCATAACTCAGCTTTATTTAAGAAGATGGAACATTGAAGGAATGTTTCAAGTAATTACTGATACTTTTAACTGTGAGTTGAATACTTTAGGTTATCCCAAAGCTGCTTTGTTTGTCTTTTGCATGGCAGTAGTGGCTTTCAATATTCTTTCTACCGTTAAGGCTGCACTCCAATCAGTTCATGGTGTCGGCAAGATAGAAGCTGGTTTGTCCGATTATTATCTGGTCGAAGAAGTTCAAGCTACATATAGAGGCATGGCGATCGCTTTACCTACTCCACTGTGGTTGCCCATAGCTCAAATGAGTCTGATTGAATTTGCTTTAACTTTGAAGCAGTGGGCAACTTCGGTGAATCTCAAACGATTTTGTTCTTCCCCAAGGCAGAAGAAAAAGCCCAAACCAAAACCTACTTATGACCCCAAACATCCTCATCGCTCTACTGCTCGTCTTCTTCAGTAGCACAAACAGTACAAACGCTCACCTTAACAGGGGTACCTCTTACCTCTTACCTCTTACCTACTTTTTCTTCTGATAAATCTTTGCCCGACGCAATTTTTTAATTCTAGTTTTAGCCTTAACCTTGCTAGATTTCGTTTTCAGACGACGCTTTTGATAAGAACTATACCAATCGCTAATGCTATGGCTCATCGCGCCGATTTCCAAGCCGACAAATAGGGCTAACGTCTCTTGAGGATATTTCTGCGTTATCAAATATAGCTTTTGCCCGACAAACTCTTGCCAATTCCAGGCAAAGCCCAAGCAGATCTGAGCGATCGCCACTCCCAAAATACCCAAAACGGCGATAATCCCCAATAAATAACCTAGTCGAATGCAGGTGCCAATAATAAAGCCATGGGAAAACCAAGAACGATGGCGAAAAAACTTACGGTAGGGTAGCCAGATGCCGCGAATCATCCCCCAACGTTTATATTGCAGCGAACTAATATCAAGGTCGGGACCAAACATCATGCCGCTGAATACATAGCCACAGGACAGAATTAGGGTAATCTCTGCACTACGAGACATGCAGTAGGTCAAGCCAACAACCCAGGGCAGCAGCCAAATAGTAATGCGATCGTGTACGACTCCTGAAGGCATAATTAAAAAGGCATAGTTGAAGTGCGATCGGTTATCGATAAGGTCTAGAAAGATAGGTAATGTTGCCAGGGTAAGAGAAATTTTACGTATTGCACAGCAATTGATACAGATACTCAATACACTTGAGGTGAAACAGCGATCACATCTATATAAATCAACCAAACTATCTAGGTTTGAGTGAGCAAAATCAAGCCTAAATTTCAGCTCAGACTGATTACCCTGACATCATAAAGAGTTTCGATCCAAACCCTAGCACCACACATCGGATTATCAGGACGATAGACCACACGACAGCCCCCTGGAATTTCTACTTCGTGTCCGTATTGATTAACCCCCCCTTTTTTGACCGTGATAACTGGTTGGTTTAAAGATTCTTTCTGATTCTGTTTTATTTTATGGGTGTTGATATGAAGCCTAGTTCGGGCTGGAATTCGGGGATTATGCCAGCGTGGAGCAGGACCTCTTGTTCCCTTGGTAATAACTGGTTTGCCATCAATTAGAGGAATTAACCACATTCTGCCCGATTTGTATGCCCCCTGCACTCTGCCCTTAATCAGAAGCATTCTAAGCCTTCCAGTCGAGATGTTGAGTATCTTAGCTGTTTCTGTTGTCCCGACTATCATTGGACTCTAGCTTTATCGTTATAGTTTACAGACGTAATAACATTTTGAGCGAAAAAGCTATTTCTTTGAACGATTTTAATTTACGCTAAATGTTTCTAATATAGTTGGTAGATTTTAGAACCGAGAATTTGATATTTTGGTATAGCTTGTCGGGCTAGACAAGTTTATTAATATAGCGAGCAACGGGATAATGTCTGATTTAGCTGACGGTAATGATTTTGCATGGCTAGAGCGCGGTACGAGCGAAATTTTTCCCGATCGCCCAGATTCAGAAGATACAGCCGAAAACTTACGTCAGCGTCTAGTACAGAGTGAGCGTCCTCTAAGAGTTAAGCTAGGTATCGACCCAACGGGGACAGATATCCATCTGGGTCACAGTATACCCTTCCGCAAGCTGCGGGCTTTTCAGGATGCAGGACATACTGCTGTGGTGATCATTGGTGACTTTACCGCTCAAATTGGCGATCCGACAGGGAAGTCTGATGTCCGTCGTCAGTTAACTGCCGAAGAAGTCAAAGCTAATGCTCAGAGTTATCTGGATCAGCTCAAGCCAATCCTTGACTTTGATACCCCAGGACGTTTAGAAATTCGCTATAACTCCGAGTGGTTGAGTGCCTTAGACTTGGCTCAGATCCAGGAATTGCTAGCGACGATGACAGTGGGACAAATGTTGGCTAAAGAAGGGTTTGCTGAACGTTACAAACAGGAGAAGCCCATCTTTCTCCATGAGTTTCTCTATCCCTTAATGCAGGGATATGATTCCGTGGCGGTAGAAGCAGATGTGGAGTTGGGGGGTACGGATCAAAAGTTTAATATCGCCGTGGGTCGGGATTTACAGCGACACTTTGATAAATCGACTCAGTTTGGTTTGCTGTTGCCGATCTTGTTGGGTACGGATGGCGTACAGAAGATGTCTAAGTCCCTTAATAACTATGTGGGTTTACAAGAAGATGCCCTATCGATGTACTCTAAGTTAGAGAAAACCCCTGATGCTCTACTTCCAGACTACTTTGAACTCTTAACCTCTGTCGATCTGAGTGAGATACCCGAAAATCCCAGAGAAGCCCAGAAACTATTGGCGATCGCAGTCGCATCTCAGTTTCATGGGCGAGATGCAGCACTCCAGGCACAGCAAACCGCCGAACAGATTGTTCTTCAGGGCAACACCGCAGGAGAAGATATTGCCGAATTTTCCTTAGAAGATGTGGAATTTCCTGCCAAGCTATTTTATATTTTGGGAGCAAGTGGCTTATGTAAAAGCAGTGGCGAAGGACGCAAGCTCATGAAGGGTGGAGGAGTGCGTTTAGAAGGCGATCGCCAAACTGACGTTAATTTAACTTTTGACTCTCCCGACGATTTAGCAGGAAAAGTGCTACAAGTAGGCAAGAAAAAGTTTGTTCGCTTAGTTTCCTGAGCGTAGGTAAGTAGTGAAGGTTAATTTTATTTCTCGACGGTTGCCGATCTTAGTTCTAGTCACCCTCTCAAGTTGTTTTGTCGCCAGAGCTGGCGATCGCCTGAATGCAACACCAGTTTTGGTTAGTAATGAGTCGGAGGCTGATGCGCCTATGGTAGAAGGCTGTCCTAATGATATCCAAACCTTAACCGCTTCACTCCTAGAGGATCTGCCCAGCTATAGCAATCGGGTGATTCAAAGAACCCAGAATCTAAATCAGGCAGCAGGAACCGAAAATTATATTATTACTGCCAGCCGAGCCGAGCTAGAGTCTTTAGATTTGCCTCGTCTACAGTATAGTCAGATTGATAATCGCGACCCCGAACAGGTCTTTTTTACCGTCTTGGAAAGACAATACATCGACAACAAAATAGTTGATATTGAGACATATCACTGGCTCTTCTTATCCCAAACCGACAGCGGCTGGCGCACCGTCATGATGTTCTCCCGCTTTGGCAATTCTGACCAAGCAAACCCCCCGACACCCCCCAGAGAAACTACCAACGGCATCATTGGTCGTGGCGTGCAGCTTTGGCTCAGAGACTGTCGCGCTAGGATTAGTTAAGTTTGCCATTTTTCTGATTTCTGTAATACTGGCGATCGCCTATTCTTCCGAATTTACCTGTTGTTTTTGCCAATGGTTAATTTTCCACAAGGTTCCCGAAATAAAGTTGGTCAAAATGTGCGCCGTTACGGGAACCAATAAATTACCTGTTACTAAGGCACAGTATCCTAGAGCAAAACCGACAATGGTTGCCCAGACAACATAGGGCCATTGTCCGTTACCACTAAGATGCAGCACACCAAATAGAACGCTAGAAATAATTACCGCTGCCAAATTCAAGCCCAGGGCAGGCAGCATTACTCCCCGAAACAATAGTTCTTCACTCAAGCCAGGCAATAATCCCAGCCAGATTAAATCAGTCCAGACTAAAGGTTTAATTACCAATTCCAGATAAGCATCGGCACTGCGACGGTAGGCTGACCAAAGACGATAGATCATCCCGCTAGTTAGGGTAATGCCTGCTGCCAGACCCAAGCTCCAAAGCAAAGCTTGAAGACTAAATTGAACCGCTAGTAGCTCAACTGCCCCCAACTTCTGCCAAATTTTAGCGATCGCCAGGAGGACAATTGCCGTAACACCCATGAAGACCAGGATCTGGGTACGGCTAAGGGGTTCTAGTTCGGGAGTATTGGGGTTTGCCACAGATTTTATAAACTCCGAAGAGTAGATATGGATGGGTTTAAGGCTCGGTAGTCAATCCCCGCCCGACGAGCAGCAATAACGCCTAAAGCTGACAGGTAAGAATCAACTTTTGTGACCTTGATGCCCAAAGGTTCGGGAGGAACTGCAATTTGAGTTGTGTTGTTGGTGACGGCGATAATTTCGGTCTGGTTCGCCAAGCTTAGAATAGCACTCCCGCCACAGGAGCTATAGGGAACTACCAGCGCGTCTACTTGGTCAGACCAAATCACCTCAGCCGAAGTTCCAGGCTGGGTTACAAACTGGGGGGCGCGACTCAGACCAACCAGAACACAGGGAAGAAAAGTATAGCCTAATTCTTCGGCAGCAGCACGGGGAGAGACTTCGGGATCGACAGCCAAAGGCAGGAGGGCTGGGGCATGAGCGGCAGGAACTTGAAACTGACGCACAATTAGGTGCGAAATTACTGCTTCGGCTCCAGCTAAATGATCTACCCCCGATCCATGACGATAATTCTGTAAAGATTCGTGATCACCGTCATCGGGAAAACGGGCAACGACGGCGATCGCTTCTGCCCCACCCTGTTTAATTAGCTTTTCTGCCCCTCGTAATAAACTGCCTGGATTACCAATTGTCCCCCAGCTTGCTCCCGAATCAGCGGTGCGTAACTCTACCTCTAGCGGTGCATCTGTCACTACATAGTCTGTTAGCTCTAGCCCCAAAGTTGCTCTAGTAGCATCGACAGCCTGGATATGTCTGAGGCGCAATTCTGGTTCAATACCGCGATCAAGCAGCAGCCCAACTTTGTTTTGCCTGACAGGACGTAGACCCCATCCCCCCGCGGCAAAACGATCTAGCCCATAGCCTTCAACGTAATAGGTATTGTCTAGCGACCAGTATAGCTGAGCGCCATTAAGGACGTTGGGATGAGTAATCAGGCGATCGCTGATTTGGGCGATCGCTCTGGCAACAGGCAAGGCATCTCCTGCATAACCACCGATAGCTGCACCGACACCAGTGGGAACAATAAGAACAACTGTGAAGGGGGACATATGTAAGTTTTTTACAACCTGTTAAATTACCTTAGCTTGCTTGATTAATGTCTTGAGTTACCACGGCTTCTACAGTTGCCGTTTGCTGTTCCTGATCCACTTGGGTAACTGCCCAGCGCAGAGGCTCGCCTGACTGCTCTAGTGTGGCGGCAATTTCTTGGCTCAATTCGGCTGGATTTTCCGCCAGATTGATTTCCGCAGTAATAAAGTGTGTCGTCATTGTAAGTTTTTCCTAAATCACTAATACATATTTTCTAGTCTACGATGCGCCAATCATAAAATAGAAAGCAATAGTTAATATTTTTTGATTATTTATTATCAGTTTTATATCTTGCTCAACATTTGATAGTTTCTCGTTTCCGAGAAGGTTTTTTTAGATTACGAGGTATTTTTATGAATTTTCTTAATCCACGCTTAATATCCGCGGTTTTATTTGTTTTCATCGGTATTTTTAACGGTTCCAGCTTATCTTTAGCTGAGTCTAAGCCTCAAATACATAAACCCGATTCAGAGACAACGGCAATATCTCACGATGATGCAGTCGAGGATCCTAATTCCTCTATAGAAAGAGCAGAAACTGAAGCAGAAGTTGAAACCGATGCAGCAACAGAAGCAAACCCGGATTCAGACCAGGAAGATTTAACAGAACTAGAGGAAGAGAAACCTAGCCCAGAAGAAATTGCCCGTTTAGAAAAATTAGCGATCGCCGACCAGCTATATTTGGGAGGAGACAAAGAGACAGCAGTGGCGCTATATCGCGAAGCCAAACCAGCTTGGGAGATTGAACAGTCGAACATTATCCCCGAAGCAAAAAAGACCGTTTTTGACGATCCAGCCCAGCTTAGTTATGGGGGGAAAGTATTTTGGCGCAACTATCAGCAAGGTCAAGCCAAACAGCTTGAAAGTCAGGTAATTAGTTCCCTCAAGCTATTAACTACCCGTGAACCTCAGTTTATTCCTGGTCATATTCACTATGCAGCAGCTTTATCAGAGTATGAACGAGAGGCTGAATCTATAGCTGTCTTAGATCGCGCGGTTAATCTTTATCCTGACGAGCCACAAATATTGCGTGCGAGGATGGATGCCGATCTCGCCCAGGAGAACTGGCTTGATGCCTCAATTATGGCGCGCCAATATGCCCTGTTTAATCCTGATGCCCCCGAAGCTGCCGAATTTAATCGCCTAGCAGAAGAATATCTCGCCAAATATCAAAGCAGCTTACGCTCTAGTATCACCTGGAATGCCGTGGGCAATGCGATCGCAGGCACAGTAGGTTTTGCCCTGACAGGCAATTTGTTTGGTCCGCTATCTGCCATCCAAACGACAGCCTTGCTGCTTCAAGGTGAGTCTGCCGTCGGAGAAGCCTCGGTGAATCAAATTAAAAAGCAGGTTCCCCTGCTCAAAGATGAAGCCGTTACGGAATACGTTGATCAAATCGGCGCTAAAATTGCTGCTGTTTCGGGTAGAGAAGAATTCAACTACCAATTCTATGTAGTTATGGATGATAATCTCAACGCCTTTGCACTACCTGGGGGCAAAATCTTTATTAACGCGGGGGCGATCATGAAAACTGATTCGGAAGCAGAACTAGCGGGTTTATTGGCTCATGAGGTTTCCCATAGCGCCCTTTCTCATGGTTTCCAACTGGCAACCAGAGGTAGCCTGACATCTAATATCGTCAGCTATATCCCCTATGTTGGCAATGCCGCCAGCAGCTTAATTGTGCTTAACTACAGTCGGGAGATGGAAAAACAGGCAGACATATTTGGCACCAGAATTCTGGTCAATGCTGGTTATGCCGCCGATGGAGTGCGAAATCTAATGGTTAAACTTAATCACTCCCACGACGAAGATCATCCTGAGCCTGTTGCTTGGATGTCTAGTCACCCCAACAGTAAGCAAAGAGTTGCCTATCTTGAGCGGTTAGTTGTGGAGCAAAATCTTGATCGTTATGCCTATGAAGGCGTATATCGGCATCAGGCAATCAAACAGTTAGTTGCCGAGAAATGGCAGTCCTATGAAAAATGTATTGAGGATGTCGAAACTATTGAGGAGGCAAGAGTCTGTGCGGGAGAAGAACCGCCAGAAGCTAAGTCAGAGATAGAATTAAGCCCAGAAGAAGAAGCCGAAAATGAATCTGACCAAAATAAACAAGAGTTAGAGCTAGACGCTCAGACAGAGATAGAACCAGAATAAGTCATAGTCATGGTACAGAAAACTTTTATTGCGTAAGACTCAGAGCAACCAAATCTTCTATCTGTTTAATGTTGCTATCTCCTGCTAGATAGCCAATTCCGCGATGCAAATGGAGAGTGAACTGCTGCCTAAGGGTGTCTGCTTCTGTACCCAAACCATCTTGATGACATCTTTGCTTAAGAGCAATCAAAAGTATGTCGGCAATCTCGCCCCCAAACACATTCCAGGCAATTTCCACCTTACTATCGGTTTTGATTGGTACGGGAGAGGGCATGCTCGGTTCGGCTAGGGAACGACAAAAAGCCCAGCGACAAAGTATATTCCACTGCTTAATTTTGGTATTGCGCTTGAGCTTGAGTAGCTGATCTTCAGCCGTCTTGGCTAGGCGTACTCTTTCGATGGGATTTTGCATACTTTAATTAGCTTCTTACTTTCTGAGCATTCTTAGCCACTATTCATAATTGTATGGTTTTGCTTCATAATTCCCAAATAGATTTTGACTGGCAATCGCTTAAAAAAACTTAAATAATAAACACAAATCTATAGTCCTCTAAGCCTGTGCTAGATAGGCTTGAAGAATTCAGATAGTGTTAGGATCGAAATACGAGAAAAAGAAGCGAAAAAATAAGGAACAAACTCAATGCAGGAATTTGATAAGTCAATATCTTTCGATGGTCGTGATATTAGGCTTAAGATAGGCTTGCTCGCACCACAGGCAGGCGGTTCAGTATTGGTACAGTCGGGAGACACAGCGGTATTGGTGGCAGCTACCAGGGCGAAGGGTAGGGAAGGTATTGATTTTTTACCTTTAACCGTTGATTACGAAGAGAAGCAGTATGCAGCAGGACGTATTCCTGGCGGCTTTTTTCGGCGGGAAGGTAGACCAGGGGAAAAGGCGATTCTGATTGCTAGACTGATTGATCGTCCGATTCGTCCTTTGTTTCCCCAATGGTTACGGGATGATATTCAAATCGTCGCTACTACCCTATCCTTAGATGAAGATGTTCCCCCAGATGTCTTGGCGGTTACAGGAGCCTCGATCGCCGTCTTGCTGGCGGAGATTCCCTTCCAAGGACCAATGGCAGCGGTGAGAGTTGGTTTGGTCGGAGATGACTTTATCCTTAACCCGACCTACAAAGAAATAGCCAAGGGCGACCTCGACATTGTAGTAGCAGGTACTCCCGATGGGATCGTCATGGTAGAAGCAGGAGCCAATGAGCTACCAGAACAAGATGTAATTGAGGCGATCGACTTTGCCTATGAAGCAATCCAGGAGTTGCTTCAGGCGCAGCTAGAGCTGATTAAAGAGTTGGGGATTGAAATTGTGCAGGCAGAGACGCCTGTTGAAGATGAAAGCTTAATCAACTTTATTAGCGATCGCGCCACCACAGAGATTAAGCAGATTCTTTCCCAGTACGAGCTGGACAAGAAAGCACGAGATGCAGCCTTAGACGAAGTTAAGCAAACCAAAATCATCGAGGCGATCGCCGAACTGCCCGATGAAGATCCGCTCTCAGTGGCAACTACAGAAGACCCCAAAGCGATCGGCAAGGCTTTTAAAAAGCTAACCAAAAAGCTGATGCGGAGTCAAATTATCGATGACGGCATTCGAGTTGACGGCAGAAAACTTGATCAGGTACGTCCCATTACTTCGAGGGTAGGTGTTTTGCCCAATCGAGTCCACGGTAGCGGCTTGTTTAGAAGAGGTCTAACCCAGGTGCTTTCTATTGCTACTCTAGGTACTTCAGGAGATGCCCAGGATACGAGAGACGATTTAACCATTCAAGACGAAAAACGCTATCTCCATCACTATAATTTTCCTGCCTACTCTGTAGGAGAAACTCGCCCCATGCGCTCGCCAGGACGGCGAGAAATTGGTCACGGTGCCTTAGCAGAAAGAGCATTGTTGCCTGTCTTGCCCAGTGCTGAAGATTTTCCTTACGTTCTGAGGGTAGTCTCCGAAGTATTATCTTCTAATGGCTCAACCTCGATGGGTTCAGTGTGTGGTTCAACCCTTTCTCTTATGGATGCTGGCGTACCCCTAAGTAAACCCGTTAGTGGTGCGGCAATGGGTCTGATCAAGGAAGGAGAAGAGGTAAGAATTCTCACGGATATTCAGGGGATTGAAGACTTCCTGGGAGACATGGACTTTAAGGTGGCAGGTACGGATGCTGGCATTACTGCCTTGCAGATGGATATGAAAATTACTGGTCTATCCATGGAGGTAATCGCCAAGGCAATTCAACAGGCTTTACCTGCGCGGATGCATATCCTCGAAGAAATGCTCAAGGCGATCGAAGAACCAAGAAAGGAACTGTCTCCTTTTGCCCCCAGACTATTAACCATGAAGATCGATCCAGATTTAATCGGCATGGTGATTGGGCCTTCAGGTAAAACCATTAAAGCGATTACCGAACAGACAGGAGCCAAAATTGACATCGAAGATGATGGTAAGGTAATCATTGCGGCGGTCGAAGCGGAAAAAGCAGATATGGCGAGGAAGATGGTCTTTAACATTACCCGCAAGCTCAATGAAGGAGATGTATATCTCGGTAAAGTAACTCGGATCATCGATATCGGTGCCTTTGTCGAAATTTTGCCAGGTAAAGAGGGCATGATCCATATTTCTCAGCTAGCCGAAGGTAGAGTTGGCAAAGTAGACGATGAGGTCGCAGTCGGGGACGAGATTGTGGTAAAAATTCGCGGTTTTGATCAAAAAAATCGCCTGAATTTAACCCGATTGGGCATTCATCCAGACGAAGCCGCAGAAGCAAGAGCCGCAGCAATGTAGTTGCTCAAGGATCAAGGATAGGGGGAAAGAAAATATAATTTACTGATATTTTCCTCTCCCTGACCATCTGCGAGCGAAATGCAGTGTAGAACCGTGATCCGAAGACAGCAGTTCATGCCGATTAATTAGCTCAAAGGAATTGCTTTTACTTTCTTGGTTGCCAAAACTCGAATTTTTACTTCCAGCTCATTCTGCATCGATTCAGTGTTGCCACCCATAGCAGTTTGGGGTTTTGCCATAACATCTACAGCACCCGCTTTCATTACTTCGTAGATGTTGTCGATATCAGACTTTTGAACAGCGTTACTCAATACTAAAATTGGTGTAGGGCTGTGAGCCATTACCTGTTTGGTAAACTCTAAGCCATCCATTTGGGGCATCTGTAAATCTGTGCAAATTACGTCAGGATTAAGTTGAGCCACTAAATCTAATCCTTCTTTACCGTTGGCAGCTTTGCCAATTACTTCAATATGACGAGAAGCACTGAGCATCTTCTCATAAATATTGATTGCCACTGCGGAATCTTCTACTAGTAATACTCTAATTTTAGCCATAATATTTTTTATTTATTGAGTTTGGGTTTTGCTATGGGAATAGAGGAAACTAATAAGCGTTACCAGAGGCTTTCCTCCCGCTAGAACTCTGAACCAGAGACTAACGATGTGGTAGTGATAATTTAAGAACATAGTTGAGTTGGAATTAGGAATTTGAAGTTATGGCTGGGGACAGACGATTAATATTGAGTTCGATATTGAAACAATTAGCTTAGAGGAATAGCAGAGACTTTCTTAGTTGATAAAACTCTAATTTTGGTAATTAATTCTTGCTGCATAGCTTCTGAACTTCCGCCCAGAGCAGTTTGCGGTTTCGCCATCACATCAACTGCGCCGGCCTTCATGGCTGCAAAAATTTTGTCTGTATCAGTTTTTTGCACACTATTACTTAGCACCAGGATCGGAGTAGGGTAATGTGCCATAATCTGCTTAGTAAATTCCAAGCCGTCCATCTCAGGCATCTGTAGATCGGTGCAGATTACATCAGGTTTGGTTTTGAAAGCTAAATCTAAGCCTTCTTTGCCGTTAGCAGCTTTGCCGATCACTTCAATATGACGAGAAGAATTAAGCATCTTTTCGTAGATGTTGATGGCGACAGCTGAATCTTCAACTAGCAGAACTTTGATTTTAGACATGATGTTTTACCATTAATGGTGAGAATGAATTAATTGGTCAAGAGTTTCAAAGAGCAATTGTTGATCGAAATCCCCTTTGGTCAAATAAGCATTGGCTCCCGCATCTGTTCCCCGACGCTTATCTTCTGGCGATGCTAGGGTGGTGATTAAAACAATCGGCAGGAGATCGTATCTATCGTCTTGACGAATACTGCTAGTCATTTCTAGCCCAGTCATCTGGGGCATTTCCACATCCGACAGCACGATATCGAATTCCTGAGACTGAACCTGCTGTAAGCCAAGCAGCCCATTTTCGGCAACAGTAACGTCATAACCCGCTCCTTTTAATAAACGCTGCATTTGCGTCCGAATAATGATGGAATCTTCCACCAGCAACAGTCTATTTTTAGCGATCGCTCTTTCCTCAGCTGGCGTAACCGTCTGCCAACTGCCATTTCTCAGGGAATGAAGCAAATCGGCAGGATTGAGGATCATACAGACGGCACCGCTACCGAGGATAGTTGCTCCCAAGATATTAGGAACCCTTTTGAGTAACTTACTTTGAGGTTTAAGTACAACATCCTGCTGATCTACCAAATCATCAACTATCACACCAAAGCGTTGCGTAGCCATGCCGTCAGGCTTATCGCCCCCTACCTGAAGCACAATACAGGAGAGATAGTTTTGACCAAGCTCCTCAGAACTTGGTAGCTGAAGTAAACGAGCCAGACGGGCGATCGATAAAGGCTGATCTTCAAAAGTAATACTGGGATTCCCCTCAATCTCAAAGATATCTTGCGGTGTCAGGGTGATCATGGTTTGAATAAACTCCAAGGGCAGAGCATACAGAGTTTGCTCAATTTCCACCAACAGGACTTTAGTAGTTGCCAGGCTCATATTTAAACGCACCTGAAACTTGCAGCCCTCCCCAGGAGCAGATGTCACCTGAATCGACCCCTTGAGTCGTTCAACGTTGGCTCTGACCACATCAAGACCCACGCCACGACCAGAAAGTTCGGTAACTTCAGTACGGGTCGAGAAACCAGAAGCAAAAATTAAAGATTCGATTTCTGACTCGCTCATCGCCGCGATTTGTGCCTCAGTACGCACCTGGCGTTTAATAGCAGTCTGGGCAATACTTTCAAGGTTTAGTCCCCGACCATCATCGCTAATTTCAATACCAATACTGGTTCCTATCTGATAACCCCGCAGAGTTAAAGTCGCGATTCTCGTTTTACCCTGAGCTAAACGCTCTTCTGGTGTTTCGATACCATGGTCGATCGCATTACGAATTAAATGTAGCAGCGGATCTTTAATTTCTTCGAGAATTCTCTTATCAGCCTTGGTATCACCTCCTTCAATTACGAGTTCAATCTCTTTACCCTGTTGACGTGCTAAATCTCGCACCATGCGGGGAAAAATATTAAATACCGTCGCCAGAGGTAGCTGCCGCAAACCATTGATGCCCGACTCCAGGCGATCGCTAATAATTTCCAGGCTAGTAATATCTTCATTGGCTCTAATTCTTAGCTCGGCAATCAAATTACCCAGAGAATCAACTCGCTGCTCCGTATTGCTCAAAAACTGCTTTAAAGGCTGTAACAGTTCGGGTTCAACTGCCTGCTCAATTTCCGTTACAATTTTACTGTTTGGCTGTTCCCATCCCGACCACAGGTTCATAATCTGCTCAATTTCTGCCATTTGCTGGGAAATACGCAGTTTTGTTACCGCTAGTTCACTCGCTTGGGTCATAAGCGTGTCTAGCTTTTGTGGCTCAACGCGAATTGTATCGATCTTATAATCGCGATCGACAGCAGGAGTTACTACTGTTGCTTTAGGTTCTGGTTTTGGGATAGTCTGAACAACTGTTTCTGGAGGGGTAGTTGGTTCATCATCGGCAAACAAATCTGCTTCTGAGCTGGCTGAATCAAGCTGAGCGGCAAATATATAAGAATTTTCGCCAGAGTCTATTTCCGAATCTGAATCCTGCGCCTCAACCCCAAAAAAGTCATCCTCATCGGCAAACAAATCTGCTTCAGAGTAAGAGCTGTCAGTTTCCAATAAGTCCGCCTCAGGGCTGGCTGGACTAGATGTACCAAAGAAATCATCATCCTCATCAGCAAACAGATCCGCTTCCGAAGTAGCCGCGGCGGGTTGTTCTATTGAACCCATCAGCGAAGCCAAGACTCCAAAAGTATCGACTTCAACTAATTCTCCCGTTACCGCATGGTGTGATAGCTGGTTAATCGCATCAATTCCTTGGTACAGGCGATCGCACAATTCAGGCGTAATTTCTCCCTGTCCTGCTTTGATTCCTTCAACACAATCTTCTAGATGATGCACCAACATTTCAATGTCATCTAGACCCAACATCCGTGAGTCCCCCTTAAGGGTATGGGCTTCTCGCAAAAATTCCTCTAACGCCGCCGTGTCCTGGGGATTCTTCTCCAAAATCATCAGGTCAGACTCCAGCTTTTGTAAATGTTCCTCGCTAGAGGTCTTATAAAGCAGTCTCAGCTCTTCATCTTCAATCATCATGGGTTTAACTATTTAAAAAATCTGGCAAAAATAGCTATAAACAATCAGTTGTATAAGACTCAGAGATCTCTGAGCTTATAGCTAATGGCTTATAGCTAATGGCTCAAAATTAAACGATCGCCTTTAGTTCCTCGGTAGATTTTTTCAGTTCTATCGTCGAAGACTTAACCTCTTCCATGTCTGCCGCCGTATCCATAGCACCCAAGTTGAGAGCGTTGATCGCTGCCAGGATTTCTTGGATTCCTACTGCCTGGAGCTTGGCTGTCTCGGAAATATTTGAAGTATTGAAGAATACGTTGTTAACGGCATTTTTCACCCCGATAAATGACTCAGCAGTATCCAGCGCCAGCTCAATACTAGATTCGGCGGTCTTCTTACCTTCATCCGTTACCATTACCGCACTGTTCATCGCTGCCTGAACATCCACGACCAGGTTATTAATTTTGTCGGCAGATTTACGACTTTGATCCGCTAGTTTCCGAATCTCCCCCGCAACCACACCAAAACCTTTACCATATTCCCCTGCCCGAGCCGCCTCTACCGCTGCGTTGAGTGCCAACATGTTGGTTTGGTTTGCCAAATCCCCCACCAGCTCAGATACTCCAGCAATCTGCTCGGTCTGCTCACTCAGGTTGATGATTTGTTCGGCAATTTCCCTTACCCTTTCCTTGAGACTTTCCATGCCCACCCTCGTTTGCTCCACTGTTTCGGCTCCAGATTCAGCCAGAGATAGGGCTGTACTGGCGCTTTTTGCCGATTCTTCTGCCTGGACTGCCGAACGACGGGAAGTTTCACCCAAGGAATCCACCGTGGCGGTAGTTTGGCTAACCGAACTTGCCTGATCGTTAGCTACTGCCTCTTGGTTTTCTACCTTCGACGCAATGTCTTCGGAAGACTTGGCAATCATATTGGTAAATTTATCCAGGGTGTTAGTGATACGGCGTGAACCAGCGATGATCGCCGTTACAATAATGAAGTTGAGCAAGGCTACAAATAGCTGAATTGTCCTTAGTTGTCTTACCCCTGCTGCCGTGTAGTCTTCCGCCGCGTTTACCGCTGCGTTGGTTAGTTCAAAAAGCGTTTCACTTTCTCTGAGGAGAATTGCCGAATTTGTCTCATTTGGCTGACTTCTAACCTGCTGAATTAAGCCTTTAACCTTACCCCATTGTTCCTTTGCTGACTCCATGCGAGCAATGTATTCTAGATCTGTAGCAGCAGACAACTCCAATTCTTCGTTACCCTCAAGCAGGCTGTTAATCAGAGTATCCATCTTGGCAATTAGCTGATCATTAGGGCTTTGAGCAATTTCTAGCTTAACCGACCTTTGGGTTGCCCCCCGAACCACACCAGAAAGGTTAATTACTTTTGCTTCTTCCTCAGAAGATTTGAGAAAAATTACCCCCAGGTTGACTAATACAATTGCGCCAATGCCAAATGCACCTGCGGTAAGCTGAGTTCCAATTTTCATAGTGATTCCTCTATATTGTTGTTAGTTAGTTAGTCAAATTAAAAACATAAAATTTGTTTAGGCTGTCAGCTCGACTGTCATTCCGTCCTCAGCTAGTAACTTAGTCAGATTAATGACATTGAGAGTCTGGTTCTGATAATCAGCAATTCCTCGGAAATAGGAGGCAGCCGTACCGCTCATGGCGACAGGAACTGGCTTTAGTTCTTCAGGGTGTATATCAACCACGTCATAGACTTCGTCAACAACAATCCCCGTGACGATCTCGTTGACTTCAACTACTACTGCTTTTTGAGGCTGATTTCGCTGCTCCATAGTTAGGCTGAGAGCCTCAGAAATATTCACCAGAGTTAAAATTTCTCCCCTCAGGTTCATGTTGCCAACGATATGATCGGGACAACAGGGAATAGTTGTAATTTTGCTAATGTTGATAAATTCTCGCACCATGGACAAATCCAGAGCGTAATATTTGCCCGCCAGACTAACAACCGCCAGAGAAATCAATTCACTAACGACTGTATGCTCGGTGACTTCTTTGAGGTTGACCGCTCGCTGATGCAGAACTTTTTTGGTATTAAGACTCGCGTCGGCAAAATACCGAGCATAGAAGTTACTGGGTGATGCTTCTATTTCTTGATCTTCAGAAGCCAGTAAAGCCGACACAGCATCGGGATGGCGCACCAAATTATCAATGTTGAGCAGGGTAATCATCTCATCGTCGAGACTGATGACGCTTTCTACAAAAGCCTGATGGATGTTCTGTCTACCGTAGGATAAATCCGCTTGGATATAGCGGTCGTCAATTTCGATCACCGTTTCTACCCGATGGACGATAAGCCCTACCTGTAGACTTTGGGATTCGACGACAATGACACTATCTGTAACGTGACAGCGATCAAATTTATGACCAAAACGTAGATCTAGGTGCATCACCGGCACATACTCTGCGTGCAGGTTGAGCAAACCAATAATATCTGGCGGAGCCTCGGCAACAGGGGTTAATTCGGGTAATAAGAAAATCTCGGTAACTGACTCTGCGGCGATCGCATATCGTGCATCATGTAAGCTAAAAATTAAGTATGGTTTAATGCCCATAATCTATCTCTTCCCTCAGAGTTAATGAGTATCAACGGTTATTTGATGTACTGCCGCACAACTTCTCTCAGCTCATCGGCTTTAAATGGCTTGGTTAAGTATTTACTTGTTCCTGCAATATGACCTTTCATCTTGTTGACTAAGCCGTCTCGTGCCGTCACCATAACAATGGGTAAATCTCGAAACTGAGGAATTGCCCGAACCGTTTTGCAAAATTCCAAACCGTCAACATCGGGCATGGTTAGATCCAGTAACATTAGCTCTACCTGCACCTCTTTAAGAATCTCTAGAGCATCAGCGGCTTTGCCTGCGAGCAGAACGTTATAGTCGTCTTGTAAGGCTCGTTTGATCGTAGTTTGAATAATGGCACTGTCGTCCACAGATAGTACAGTTGGGAAGTTTTGCTCTGCCAGAGATACATTAGCAGTCGCATCAACGTTGACGGCAGCAGCCTGTCGCTCATTGTTGATTGGCTCAACCGTAGACTGGACACCAGGAGTCGCGATCTCCTTCGCTGCTGTTGGGATTGGGCGATCGCTAAAACTGACCCAGCCATTGTTCACCCAGTTAAGATAGTTTTTCGCAACTTTGATCGGGTCTTTACCCATTTTTTCCGCTATGTCTACCAAAGTCATTTGACCATCCACCGATTTTTGGAAATGATCTCTTACTTGGGGATTATCAATTAGTCTTAGCTGCTGCGCTGTCACGACAGGAACCGCATCCATGCTAGGAATTTGCGGAGCATAGCCTTGCCAAATTTTTTGTCGCTGTTTTAATTCCTGCTCTATATCTGCCCAGTTCAAGCCATGGCGATCATTGCCATAGCTTAAGTCCAAATCGTTATTATTCAGCCATTCTGCTTCGCCAGGATGACCAATAATTTTTTCGATAATCAACAACACCTTGGTGTTCATCAGAGCTTCTACTTCCTGCCAGGTGAAAGCTCTCATCCGAATCAGCATTTCTAGCAGCTCCACTGCTGAATTAGCCTTAGTAGATCTTTCGACCGCCACCGAGAGAGCCGCCTTGATCAGGTTCGGCTTCAGGGCTTCTCCCAGTCGGCGACACAACTCTACAGCCTGGGGAACTTGAGTTCCACCATAGACTAAAGCACCGTTCCGCAAAACGAGGATGCAGAATCGCTGCTGCTGCCAGGTATCAACCTGGGTTTTTAAGCTCAAAATTCCATTACTGTTCTTTTTAAATAAAGAATCAAGAATAGAAATAAGCTGGTAGGGTTTATATTTTTTTGCAGACATTATTTAGCTTTTCTTGAATTTTTTACTGACCAAGAACCACTATCAATAAATATAGATAGAACTATAGTTCCCGAAAATGTGATTTAAATAACACCAGAAAAGTGATTTATAGCGGGCAGATTATGATCGCCCAAGCCAAAAGAAATGCAATCAATAATCTATGACTTGAATACTCGATCTAGCTGCATAAAAACATCTTAAAAAAACCACCTGCTCAGAATTATTTGGTTCTTGAAGATAAATTACTCAGGCTGAAGTAGCTTTGCTTTAGGCAGTGGCAACATCACCTGCGGAAGAAATCATAGATCTAAGCCTCATCGGCGCTTAAACCACCACCATGCATGTCTGATTCATAAACGAAACCGTTATAGCCTTCCATGCCGTGTTCGCTAATATCTAGACCCTCAATTTCGTCTTTGGCATCTACTCTCAGACCAAAAACCAGCTTGATTAGATACCAAGCGGCGACGCTGAAGACTACGGTAAAAGCTCCTACGGCAGCAATCCCAATGATCTGAGCTAGTAGCTGCTCGAAGCCACCATCATAAAATAAACCGCCGATCGCATTTTCCGTGCCTCGCTGGAGGGGGTTATTCGGGTTGGCAAACAAACCGACGGCTAAAGTACCCCAAACGCCGCATACTAGGTGAACGGCGATCGCTCCTACAGGGTCATCGATCTTGAGATTATCAAGCATACTAACGGCAAAGACCACCAGAATACCGCCGACAATGCCGACAAATAGCGCCCCAAAATAGTCCACGACAAATGCCCCCGCCGTAACGGAAACAAACCCCGCCAGTAAGCCATTAATAATCATCGAAAGATCGGGGCGGTCATCTCGGAGCCAGGTAACAAGAGTCGCGGTTAAAGCCCCAGCTACCGCAGCCAAATTACTGGTCAAGACGACGTAGGGGACTGCTTCATTGGCAGCTAATACCGAACCACCATTAAAACCAAACCAGCCAATCCAGAGAATAAAACAGCCCAAGGTTGCCATGCCCATATTGTGTCCTGGCATGGGAAAAACACGACCATCCTCGCCATATTTTCCTGCTCTAGCACCCAACAGTACTGCGCCAACTAGTGCCGCCCAACCCCCAACGGAGTGAACCATCGTCGAACCAGCAAAGTCGTGAAATCCGCGAGCTGCTAGCCAACCATTCTGGGTGACGATCCAGTGACCAACAATCGGATAGGCGATCGCCGTTAACAGTAAACTAAAAATAGTGTAGCTGACAAATCTAATTCTCTCGGCTACCGCACCAGAGACAATTGTGGCGGCAGTACCCGCAAATGCTGCCTGAAAGAGGAAGAATACCGCGACTGGCAATCCTTGGGGATAGGCTTCTAGTCCATAAACCCCAGGATTGTTGCTGCTCAGAAAGAAACCGTCATTGCCGATTAAAGGACTATCAACACCACTAAACATCAAGGCAAAACCAATTGCCCAAAATGCGACGGTGGTTAAAGCAAAGACAATTAAGTTTTTTGCCAGAACGTTGACCACATTCTTGCGGCGACAAAAGCCCCCTTCTAGCATCGCAAATCCAGCATTCATAAAGATAACCAGAATCGCGGCAACTAATACCCAGGTAGAATTTAAAGCACCCTGAACATCTTCGACAGTCAAAGGAGTGATAGTAGCACTATCCTGGGCGATCGCCGCCGTGTTGCTAGCGACTAAGATTATGGCGACGAGAGGAATACAGCCAAGCCAATAGGGAGAGAGACCAAATATAGAAATTCTTGTTTTAACGGCAGAATTCTGACGCGGTTTAAATATAGGTAAAGACATAAAGTTTAGAGCGAGCTTAGATACTTAATAGTTGCTGCTTGATGACTCGTTTTTGTATTACACTCTATTTGTTTGAATCAACATCAAATGAATTAATATTCGATCAAACATATTGAGTCATCAAATCATAACTAGTCTGTTTTAACCCACAAAATACTTTTTTAGTTCCGCAGATTCTCTGAGGTGTTTTGTTCAATGGAAGTGTTAGTTATACCTAACAGTATTTTTAGATTTCTTAAGGTAGTTCTAAGATTAATTCGTAACTGCCAAAAAGAGATTTAATTAGTAGCAATGCCACAAAAAATAACCTGCTAGGCAAACTTAACTAGCTTACTTATCTCTTTAAAGTTGAGTATTCAAGATTACGATAAATTCCTTCCAGGTTAAAATGTTGTGCCGAGGAAGATAATATCTCAAGCTGTGATTAAATGCGATCGCTTTCGGTAATCCTACGCAGAGGACTAGACAACTGAGCGACAGAGCTACACTGTTGCTTAAGCTTCTGCCAAAATAGTTGCCGAACCGAGAGAAAAAATCATTTCCTTGGCTTGATCTAAACAAAAAGGGCGGACGATGGGACTTGAACCCACGAATGGTGGTACCACAAACCACTGCCTTAACCACTTGGCTACGCCCGCCATGCATATCGCTTAGGTATTATAGCACCATTACTTGGCATTTTACGCCCATAATTTATAATTTAGAGAAGCATTTTTGAAATATATGGCAATATCTAAACTAGGGGTGGCAGGAATGATTACGGGCGGAATCGGCGCGCTCGCTGTGACGACCAACCCTGGCGCAGCAGGTTATCGACAGTATGTCGAAATCAAAATTAAGACCGAGTTAAAAGACCAGATTTGTACTCAGGTAGCTGAAGATCTTGGAGCTTGGTTAGAGAGCCAGTGTCATCTATTAATCGGGACGGCAAGTCCTTATTTGACGGAGGCGATCGCCAGCCAGACGGAGCGACAAAACTTTTATCTCTTTAGTCTCTATCAAGCAGACTTATCGCTCCCAGCTCCTTTGCCAGAATATCAGGTAGCCACTATCGGCATCTTTGGTAATTACTACACTTATCAAGCAGAAAAACTTTAGGTAGCCCAATAGGTAATGTTTATCTAAACTGGAGAGAGATATACTACTGTCTGGAGTTGAGAATATGAGTCAAGATAGAAGTCAAAACAAAAATTCGGTTGCTACTGAGCTTAAGGGCGATGCTACTCGTAACCCGCCCTATGGAAAAGTTAAAAGCCTTGATCGGGGGCAAAGATACTGTATCAACAAGATTGAGATTAATCCTGGAGAACACATGAGTACCCAGATGCACTATCATCGCAGCGAGCATTGGATTGTGGTATCGGGAACAGCAAAGGTTATCTGTAATGGTAAAGAAACCCTGGTAATGGCAAATCAGTCTACCTACGTGCCGATGAACACGGCTCATCGCGTCGAAAACCCAGGAGTTATTCCCCTCGTCATGATTGAAGTGCAAAATGGAGAATATCTGGGAGATGACGATATTACTCGTTATGATGACTGATTGCTTGGAGAATAGAGATTTTTACTAAACTCTTTAAGCCTCTAATTACCAAATTAGTCTTCTAAACTGCTGCCCAACCAATTAAGGTAAGCCTGAGAGCCGTTAACAATCGGGAGGGCAATAATTTCTGGCACTTCATAGCTATGAAGTGTTTTAATTTTGGCGCTTAGTTGGGCGAATTGATTGAGGTCGGTTTTAATGATTAGCTGGTATTCTCGCTCCTGATTAATTTCGCCTTGCCAAAGATAGATCGAGTCGATAGGAAAAAAATTTACGCAGGCAGCTAGTTTGGCTTTGATTAGCTCAGTTGCGATCGCCTGTCCCTCAGATAAAGAAGCGACCGTGACTAAGACTACACCGTAGTTAAAGTCTGACATAAGATGAAAGAGTTAATCCAATCTGGCTGGAATCTGGCTTAAGTTCAAGCAAATTTGATTTGCGGTGAAGCCGAATAGGTTCTGGTTTCGGCTGTCGAACTGGGACGAAAAAAATTACTGGGATTAGCCAAAATATGCGCTGCGAAGGTGGGGTCGAATACCGCTGCCTCAACATCAGCATTGTTCAAATCGGTGTAGGTCAAATCTACACCATTTAAGTTAGCTTCTTTGAGAGAGGAATAGCTTAGATCAGTATCGGTTAGATTAGCACCACTGAGATTAGCATGATCTAGATTTCCTCCCTTCAGCTGACATGCAGTCAAATTAGCGCTAGTAAGATTGGCGCAGTTGAGATTAGCATTTCTCAGTTGAGCTGCGGCTAAATTCGCGTAGCTAAGGTTACAGTTGCTCAAATTGGCTCTGGTTAGCCTTGCCAGACTAAAGTCAATACCCCTTAAGTCGGTACTGCTGAGATCCACATCAATCAAAAATGTCTGGCTTAAGTTGACCCCCATCAGCTGGCTACCCTGTAGTTGGGCTCCAGTCAATCTACCCTGCCGTAAATCTGCCCACTTAAGATTAGTGTGATTAAGGTTTGCCTGTCGCAGATTTATCTTTGGTAGTTTCGCGCTACAAAGATTTGCTCCCAGGAGGCTTGCGGCTCTTAAGTTAGTATTAGCTAGATTTGCCCCACTAAGCTGGGTATCGATTAGCCGAGATTTAACCATAAAAGCGCCACTCAAGTTGGCTTTTGTCAAATTTGCCTGAGATAGATTTACTTCGCTCATCTTGGCAAAGCTGAGATTTGCCCAATTAAGCGCGGTCTCTCTTAAATCGGACTTGGTCAAAAAAGTCCTGCTCAAATTTGTGCCAATTAGGTTTGCCCCCCTCAAATTGACCCCAATCAGCATTACTCCTGACAGATCTGTCCCAGCTAAATCTACTCCCATAAAGTTTCGATAACCCTGCTCGTAAAATTCGAGTAGTTGATCTCTATTCATAAGTTTCTCTGAGCTTTGACTTTAACTGGCTCCAGTTCTGGCGATCGCCGAAAGCAAATCAACAATCTTGCTGTATGAGCTGGCTGATTATATTATTACGCGCAAACTTATCCCTAGCCATAGAATAATAACTTTTGTATGTATATATTTAAATCAACGATCGTCAGTTATTTATTCTTTAATATCTGGCTAATGATCTCGGCGCAAATTATTGAGATAGGGAGTAAATCTGACCATCAATTAGCAGTCGCGTGATCCCCTTGCCCTGAAGATGGTGCGAGGTTTTTTGCAGCATGCGACTATCGGGAACTTTAATCACCCGCTCGCGACGATGAGAAAAACGCTTGGCAATCCGATGGTTATCAAAGACAGGTAGAGTTCTTTGGCTAGTTTCCGTATCAGGAATCGCCCCCAAATCGGCAAATTCTGCCAATGGTTTAACGATTAACTCCGCTGAGCGATCAATCACTAGATAGCAGATTCTCGGCAGGGAAGCTTCTGCCAGAGGTAAAATTTGGATATCGCTCAAATCAGAAGGTGCCGCGGAGTAGGAAGAATCGTCTTCATCATCCCAGTCATCATCTTCCTCATCATCATCGTCGTCGTTGATATCTTCAAGATCTTCTCCCAGCATTTCTGTCAGGGCTTGGAGATCCATTTCGTCTTCGTCCTCGTCCTCCTCTTCTGGGAGATCGCTTTTGAGAATTAGGCGATCGCTTTTAGAAACAGTCTCAACTTCTGGCTTGTCCTTCACCTTATCTAAAACCAGCTTGGGAGCTGGAGAAACTGATTCGGGAACAGGCTCTAGCTCTAGCGGAGGAACTTCGGTGCTAACTTCTGGAGTCTCCTGGGGATCTGGAGTAACTGCGGCTACCGCCTCAGCTGCGCGGGAAGCAGAACGGCGACGACGACGAGTTCTTTTTTCTGGCTTATTGGATTCTGGCTTATTAGATTCTGGTTTCTGATCTGATTTCTGAGCTTCTACGGCATTTTGCTGAAGATTTTCCGCAGTCTCTAATTCTGGTATCGCCTTCTCCGTAGCACTCTTTCTTTTTGTTCTCTTGCTTTTGACCTTAGATTGAGGTTCATCCTTGGCGATCGCTTTTGCTTTGGTCTTAGTCTTGGTTTTAGCCTTCGCTTTTGTGGTGCTTTTAGCCGCAGATTTCTTTGATGTTTCGCCTCTGGGAGTGCGAGCTAGACGTTTTTGTTGAATTAGATCTTCATATTCAACGGTAGTTAATTTATTTTTCAAAAAGCGGCTGATTGTAGAACTACTAACCTCAAAACTTTGCGCTAGGGTAGAAGTCGTGGCTTCAGAATTACGATATTGCTCAAGAATTTCTTGCTTATCGTCTTCGGTTAGTTTTCTAGGACTCATGCTTTCTCAATCAAACTCGTGCTAGTAGTGCTTTGCTGTTACCCAGGATATCAATTATTACCGCGATATTGCTCGGTCTAGTAAATAGATTCAAACCAGCATCATGACAATCCATCTCCAATAGTCTATCTTGTTGGGTTGAACTTGGTAACGTTAACTACAGTTATGGCAACAATTTTCTTCTAGGTTCTTAAACAAATCATTCATCTGATCATCACTGATAGCTGATAAATTATTTAATGGTTGAAACAATACTTAGTTAGGATCGAAGACTCAATGGTAAATATGCTTAAGCCCGATGCTCAACCAGCTCTGTTAGTACTGGCTGATGGAACTACCTATCGTGGTTGGTCTTTTGGTGCAGCAGGAACTACGGTAGGAGAAGTGGTGTTTAATACGGGCATGACTGGATACCAAGAAGTCTTGACCGATCCCAGCTATTCTGGTCAGATTATTACCTTCACTTATCCTGAATTGGGCAATACAGGAGTTAATGATGAAGATGAGGAATCGGCTACAGTTCAGGCAAAGGCGGTAATTGCTCGTAACGTTACTTATCGCCCTAGTAACTGGCGTTCAACGCAATCTCTGCCAGAATACCTCAAAGAACGAAACATCCCAGGAATTTACGGTATCGACACGCGATCGCTCACTCGCAGGCTGCGGGACAGTGGAGCGATCAACGGTGGGGTTTCGACCGAAATTCTCGATCCAGAAAAGTTGTTGGATTTGGTACGTCAAGCGCCAGATATGGCGGGATTAAACTTAGTTAAAGATGTAACCACTACAGAGATTTACGAATGGTCGGGGGCAACTGGAGAGGAGTGGGAATTCGTCTCAGGAGTTAGCCAGGGAGAAGGTTTGACGGTGGTGGCGCTCGATTTTGGGGTCAAGCGTAACATTCTACGGCGTTTGGCTAGCTATGGCTGTAAGGTGATTGTTGTTCCTGCCAGCACCTCTAGTGAGGAAATTCTTGCCCTTAACCCTGACGGTATTTTTCTTTCCAATGGTCCTGGAGATCCCGCGGCGGTGACAGAGGGAATTGCCGTCACTAAAGAATTGCTGGCGGCGGAAAAACCTACCTTTGGCATCTGTATGGGTCATCAGATTTTAGGCTTATCGCTAGGCGCTGAAACCTTTAAGCTCAAGTTTGGACATCGGGGTTTAAATCAACCCGCAGGACTACAAAAGCAAATTGAAATCACTAGTCAAAATCATGGATTTGCGATCGCCGAATCGTCTTTGGGGGCAGACGTTGAGATTACCCACCTGAACCTCAATGATAAGACCGTTGCTGGTTTGCGGCATAAATCTCTGCCGTTTTTCTCGGTGCAGTATCACCCAGAAGCTAGTCCTGGTCCTCATGATGCGGATTATCTGTTTGAGGATTTTGTCAAATTGATGCGAGATGCCAAGTAGAAAGGTAGCTTTCGTCTTGACAGGCTACAAGTTTATACGTCTGATGTGAATTGAACAAAAGACTCAATATCCTTTTCTGTCCTACTGAAGTTATCTCCTAATACAAGATCCATATTGGGGGAACTTTCCCCCACACCCCCTCATGGGGAAGTCGTAACTTCCCCATACCCCTCCGTAAAAGAGTTGTACTTTTCGGCTCGATGAGATTTTACACTTAAAACGAATTCTTGAATATCTAAAAGAAATCCAGTTTGCCAAAGTTCAACTACATCAACAAGTATATTTGCATCTTATGGAAACTGTGAATTTTAGAGGTTTGTGTTGTCAAGCCAATTCATATTGGACGTAGATTATAAATTTATATATCTGGCGAGGGTCTGGAGCGGAAAATACTGCTGGTAAAGATGGTACTTGAGATAAAAATGACAGGGAAAACCCGTGCCAGTAAATTGAGCCTCATCCCAGGTGCCATTTGACTGCTGAGTATTGAGTAGGTATTCGATACCGCGCTCCACGGCAACACGCCCCGCAAATTTTGTTCCTTCCATAGCTGCCATGATGCCCAGCAACGCCCAGGAAGTTTGGGACGCGGTACTAATCCCTGTTCCCTTAAGACTAGGATCATCATAGCTAGCGCAGGTTTCACCCCAGCCGCCATCGGCATTTTGGCAATTGACTAGCCAGGCGGCACCGCGCTCTATTTGTCCGTGACAACGAACGGGGGCAATCAGACTCAAGGCGGCTAAAACGCCGCTCGTGCCGTAGATATAGTTAACACCCCAGCGACCAAACCAACTGCCATCAGCTTCTTGTTCTTCGATTAGATAGGCGATCGCTTTTTGCACCCTCGTATCAGTCATGGAGAGATTACATTCTCCTAGCATTTCTAGAACTCTGGCAGTAACATCAGCGGTATTGGGGTCGATCATTGCCTTGAGATCGCCATAGGGAATTAGGTTAATCCAGTCCTGGTCGTTATCGAGGTCGAAGGCCGCCCAGCCCCCAGGTTTACACTGCATTGATGCCATCCAGTTAAGACAGCGAGCGATCGCCTGCTCCTTTTGCGCCTCATTGGGTAGCTCGATCTGCGACAGTCCCATTACTACTACTGCCGAATCGTCTAGGTCGGGATAGAAGCGATTATCATATTCAAATGCCCAGCCCCCAGGAGTTACTCCCTTATTTTTGACCGCCCAGTCGCCATAATCTAAAATTTGCTTCTCTAGTAACCATTCTCCCGCTTTAACTAGGGCAGGATGATTCTTGGCAACGCCCGACTCGGCTAAGGCACGCAAGCACCAGGCTGTATCCCAGACAGGAGAAACACAAGGCTGTACACAATAGCTATCATCTGTCTCAATGGCAAAGTTATCGACGGCGGTAAGACCTCGTTGAATTACAGGGTCGTTCACGTCGTAGCCTAAACTTTTAAGCGCCAAGAGAGAATTAAGCATGGCGGGGATGATGCCGCCCCAGTCTCCCGTTGCTTCCTGTCTTTCTAAAATCCACTTTTCTGCCGCCGCTAGACCTTCTGAGCGAAAAGGTACAAGGTTTAAATTCTCTGCTAGCTTAAATGCATCGTCGAGAACGACAAAAATATCTGTCCAGTTGTTGCTGCGGGGTAGTTCATAGCGCACGTTGGCTACACCTTCAGCGTATAGCTCATCTAGGTTGATCGGTGTATCCAGCTTGAAAATTGGCTTGTGGTCAAAAACAATTAACAGCGGGACGGTGCTGCCCCTTGCCCAGCTAGACATTTCGTAGATCGTAAAGGGCGACTCCTCAGGCAAAAGCATGATTGACGGGGGAATGGAGGGCAAACCGCGCCAGTCATAGCAGCCAATTAGTGCCAGGTGCATTTTGGTAAAGATGCGAGTTTTACTAATGCCGCCCCGTTGCAAAATAAACTTTTTCGCCTGGATCAGCGCGGGATCGCTGGACTCGACTCCTAATAAGCGCAGTGCCATATAAGCTTCTACCGTCGTCGAAAGCTCTCCCCCATCGCCGTAGTAGAGTTCCCAACCTCCATGTTGCCGCTGTTGCGATCGCAAGTATGCCTCGGCTTTATCGAGCGGTCTAGTCTTATCTGTACCCCAAATCTTGTGTAAGAGAATGGCTTCAGCGGTAATCGTGACGTTAGATTCTAATTCCGCACACCAGTAACCCTCAGATTCTTGAATTGAGAATAAATACTCCTGACTTCGGGAGATCGCTTCTTTGACTTTAGTTTGCATTGCGGCTGTATCTGTCACCTATGTTCTCCTCGACCCACTTTTAACCATACCGATAGTAATATAAACTTCAGCATCCGCAAATGTTACTACTCAGTATCTAGTAATCAATTAATCGGGCTGATAATTGGCTTGTGACCAGATTTCATTGATTTCCACCGCCTGTTGCTCGGCAGTAAAGTTTTCCCAGACAATGCCGTTAACGTCAACCTCTTCCGACATTGATGATGCTGCGGCAACTTCCCAACCTAAGTGTCTAAGGGTACCCGATGGGAAAGACTCATCTTGGCGAACCGAAATATTTAAGGTATCAGTACGCCAGAGAGCATATTCTCCATCAACAACTAAACAAGGTTGTTCATCAAAGCGATCGCTATAGTCTTGGACTGTTTGAGCAATATTGGTAGTGGAAATTGCTAAATGCAGTTTTTTCATGCTTCATACCTCAAAATTGACAAAACTAGATTTTAAACTCATTTAAAATTACAAAACACCTCAGTAATAAATATTCAATTCATAAAAATTAATTGTCATCCTTAAGACATGACTAAACTCAGTCGTTCTGCATCGGTTTGGCTTTATGAATTGCTATAGATAGCAGAGGTAATCTAAATAGCAGAGCAATTATGGGTAAAAAAAATAATCATCAGGGCAATAAATCTGGCAAGTCTCATAAAAAAGACAAAGAGCAAGATAAAAAAA
>JBCBWB010000340.1:0-1787 GCA_039817275.1 Cyanobacteria bacterium J06648_1
ATCAAAACCCCCAACACATTCTCTGCACCCAAAGCCTCAGATGCGATCGCCGCTACCAAAGCCGAGTCAATCCCGCCACTTAAACCAAGAATCACCCGACTAAAACCGCATTTTCTGGCGTAATCCTTTACTCCTAAGACTAAGGCACGATAAATCTCCTGATTTTTCTCTGCTTCTTTGTCTAACTCTTTGTTATTTACGGTAGAAGAGTTAGAGGAGAGGTTTTCGAGATCTACTACTATCAAATCCGCTGCGAAACCTTCCGCACGACAAACTATTTCTCCTTCACTGTTAAACGCCACGCTATTACCATCAAAAATCAAATCGTCATTACCGCCAACCTGATTTGCATACAAAATAGGCTGGTTATAGGAAGTTGCTGCATGATGCAACATAGCTTCCCGTAGTTTTTGTTTCTCCACGCTGTAAGGAGAAGCCGACAGGTTGACAATTACGTCTACTCCTAGCTGGGATAATTCTTCAATCGGGTTTACTTCGTAGCTGCGCTTACCCCAAAACTGCTCATCATTCCATAAGTCTTCGCAGATGCTTACTCCTACCTTGATTCCCTCCAGGGTGAAGTGATTTGCTTCATAGCCTGGTTCAAAATATCTGTCCTCATCAAACACGTCGTAGGTAGGCAATAGTCGCTTATGAAAGATCTGCTTAACTTTCCCGCCATCAAGTAGCGCCATGCTGTTATATAAGGGTTTTTGTCCTTTGGCGGCGGCGTGAGGATTGCTTTCTACTGTCCCGACTAAGACAGCAAGATTCTTTGGTAGTTGAGCAGCAATCGCTTTTAATTCACTACTCATTAACTCGATAAAGCCAGGGTAGAGTAACAAGTCTCTGGGTGGGTAGCCACATAGGGATAGTTCGGGAGTAAGGAGTAGGCGGACATTTTGTTTGACGGCGTTTTCCGCAGCAGTTAGTATTTGCTGGGCGTTATTGGTGATATCACCGATAGTGGGGTTGAGTTGGGCGATCGCTATTTTCATGGTTTGTTTGTTTCGCGCAAAGGCGCAAAGGCGCTAAGTTTTTGTAATCTGTTATTTGATTTTCTGGCTAAACTTTAGAAAAGAAATCCATACAATATAAAAAAATTATTAATACTTTAATCGTTAAATCGTTTGTTTTAAATGACAAAAATCTCATTTAGAAAGACATCAATTACAATTGCCAAGATTTTATTGGTACTACCGATTTCTTATATTGGGCTGGTTAGCTTAGTGGCATCTGTCGCAATATTTTCTTTATTTATATCGCCGCTATTTTCTTCACATCCTAATGAAGAGGAAGCAAAAAAATCAACCGCAACTATATTTGAATATTATTTGTTAGAGGATTTGAGGTTGGTATATTCTATAAAAAACTGGAATAGAAGTTCTGATAATGTTTGCTTTGTATTTAGCTATCCAAAAAATCACTATATCCCCAAGGATAATCTCTACAGTTATCTAAATCCCAGTAATAATTACGACAACGATAACTTTTTAAGGGAATTCAATCGCGAAGTTTCTGACAAAGCAAACTGCACCAGATTTATATCTAAACTAAGCAAAGAAGACGCATCACTATTTAAAGAGCATGATTATCATTACGAGTATGGTAGAGGGGGAAAAGTTTTTCTCAACGAGGAGAAAAATCTAATTATGTTTGAGGGTTATTTATATGATTGAGCATAATTAAATAAATAACAACGGTTTGTCTTTTAAAGGTGCAAAAGCTTCGGAGTCAAACTTATATAAACTTGCAGGACGACCCGCACCACGAGATACTTTTACTCC
>JBCBWB010000341.1:0-1768 GCA_039817275.1 Cyanobacteria bacterium J06648_1
GCACCTGTAGTCGTAAAAGGACTCACCACATCGACGGAAAAGTTAGTTCTGCCGTTGATAGGATCGTAATTAGAATTACCTGAGGCTCCTACTGCTGCATAATATGTGCCTGGTGCATCGGGGACAAAACTAAGATTAGCATCGGCGCTAAAGCTGCCTGTAAAGTTGGCATCATTATTATCATCGAAGCTCAACTCATTACCCTGTTCATCAAAGAGGCGCAAAAAAGAATCTAGCTCAGAATCCAACCCCTCTGTAGCGATCGCCAGATTGACCCCCTCCCCTTCCTCGATCGCCAACTGATAAAAATCGACATCTAACTCTGAATCGATTTCTCCCGCCAATAAAGCTGCTTCATCAGCCGAGGATCTGATTCTAGAAGCGATCGCCTCATCAATTGTATTATCAGGATCGTTATCGGCAACTACTTCTGCGACCTCTACCTCTAGCCGATATGCTCCCGTACTTACTCCCCTGTTGGTGGAAAAGTTGAGGTTCGTATTACCGTTAGCTTCATCGTAGTCAAAGTTCCCCGCACTACTAACGCCGATAAAATACTTTCCCGCCCTGGGTGGCACAAAAGCGATCGCTGCATCAGTAGTAGCAGTCTCCAGATCGCTATTGTCGTCATTAAAAGCTAGCTCGTTACCAACGACATCAAACAGGCGCAGATAGGCATCAAAACTAGAATCATCATCTGCGGCACTCAAATTTAGGTTGATTCCCTCTCCCTCGGCTATGGCTACATGATAAAAATCAACGTCTGTTCTAGTTTCTATTTCTTCTATGGCGATCGCTGTTTGGGTGGCTGGATTCAATGCTACTGTTGTTGCTGCGGCGATTGTACTGTCTGGATCTGCATCTGCCACGACATCAACTAGTTCAAAGGTGAGATCGTAATCCCCAGAGCTAAAGTTACCCGTAATTCGCTCGGGATTTTCACCATCGACTGGATCGTAACTTTGATTTCCCGTGCTGCTGATGCCAACATAATATTCCCCAGGCTGATTGGCAATAAATCCCGCATAAGAATCCAAACTAAAACTACCAGAATCAGCCGCAGAATCATCATTAAAAGCCAGCTCGTTGCCCAAGCGATCAAATACTCTTAAAAAAGAATCAAAACCATCAATGCCGCTGTTTGTAGCTATTGTGTCCACATCTAGAGTAATACCCTGTCCGCGATCTAACTGAAACTGATAGAGATCGACATCCGATACCGTACCAATAGTGCCACTAACGGTAACGCTTGCTTCAGTAGCAAAATCAATCTGAGTATCAGTCGCCTCGACAATGATATTATTCGGCTCAAGCAACATGTGACAAAACTCCTACACTAGCGCAAAATGTGAGGGTTTCATTATATTCTCAGTCTGAAGTTTCGGCTTGTGAGTTTTCTCGGTGTTGCCGATTTAAAAGATTTATTTTTACTTCAGTCTCTCTAGCTACCTCAAACCAAGTTAGAAAGTTTAATGCAAACTAGCTTGACAGCACAAACTTCTAAAATTCACAGTATTTATAGGATGTAAAGATACTTGTCGATGTACTTGAACTTTGACAAACTTGATTTTTCTTAGATACTCAAGAACTTGTTTCAAGTGTCAAATCTCATGAAGCCGAAAAGTATAACTCTTTTACGGAGGGGTACCCTAAAGGATACACCTGCGGCTATGGGGAAGTCGTAACGTCCCCATCAGGCGAGCGACCCACAGAGCCGCGGGCGCATTCGCGCCCAGTGCCAGCGAAGCTGGTCAGATGCTTCGCATCG
>JBCBWB010000342.1:0-1606 GCA_039817275.1 Cyanobacteria bacterium J06648_1
CTAGTTACTCGATATCCAATGTTTAATGTTCAATGTTCAATGTTCAATGTTCAATGTTCAATGTTCAATGTTCAATGCTCAATGTTCAATGCTCAAAGGTAGATAGTGCTGAACAGGCACCGCACTTGGCACAGCCTGCTTTAATATTGTGGGAAAACATTCCTGCCTTGTTTAACATTGCCCCCACTCGTTCGTAGATTACAAACATGAATTCGCTGCTAGGAGGTTTATGGGCAGATAGAGGCGTACCTGTGATGGGGACAAAAGGGACAACAAAAGGATATACGCCAACTTTAATCAGGCGATCGCAAGTCTCAATAATTGTTTTTTGACTATCCCCCAATCCTGCCAGAATATAGGTATTTACCTGCCCCCAACCAAAGACTTTGACTGCTGCCTCAAATGCCTCGAAGTAATAATCTAGAGAAACTTTGGCTTTTCCTGGCATAATGCGATCGCGCACTTCTGGTTCGATTACTTCAATGTGCATTCCCAAGGTATCTATCCCCGCCTCTTTCATTTTCTTAAACCAGATCAAATCATTGGGAGGTTCGCACTGGGCTTGAATGGGTAAGTTGACCTTAGCTTTTACAGCCTTGGCACAGTCAATTAGATAACTCGCCCCACGATCTGTTGTGTTGGGCGTACCTGTAGTCATCACCAACTGTTCGATGCCATCTAGCCTAACTGCGGCTTCTGCTACTTCTGCCAACTGTGCAGGAGTTTTTTGGGCAATGGTTTTGCCTGCTGCTAAAGACTGTTCGATGGCGCAAAATTGACAGGCGGTATGGCGATTACTGTAGCGAATACAGGTTTGTAAAACTGTTGTTGCCAGGACGTTATGACTGTGGAGTAAGGCGATTTGACTGTAGGGGATTCCGTCGGCAGTCTTCAGATCATAGAATTTGGGGGATTTGGGGAATTGGATTGAGGTAATTTGGCGATCGTTTTTCTGTAGGGGCAAACTGCCGTTTGCTCCTACAATTGTGTATGGTGATTCGGCTGCAATACTGGTATGAACGGGAATCATTACCGTTGTTCCATCTATCGTGACTGCTTTATGATCCGAGGGTCCTGCACCGCCTTTTCTTCCCATGTCGCGAGGCAAAGCGTTGGGGGGGTAACCCCCGTTATAGCTATTGCCGAGGGTGCGATCAAGCAGTTTTAAACCCTGAGACTGTAATTGAGTAATTAATTTTCGTTTGTCCATTGATTTATAAAAGGTAAAGTCGGACTGGAATCATTTGATATTTCTTCGTTAGTTGAATTTTGCGATCGCCCCTTGGCAGTCTCAATTGAGGAGGTAGAATTATTATTTTGAGAATTAGTTTGTTGCCAGACAGTATAAGAATCTTGATTAACTTTCAGTTGCAGCAGATCGGGGCGAGAATAATGTCCGACAGAATCCATCATCCGCTTGCGTTTGGTAATGAGAGAGAAATCTAGATCGGCGATCGCTATTCCTTCTCCTTCTGTAATCGGTTCGCACAAGGGAACACCTTCGGGAGAAATAATAGTGGTATAGCAACCGCCAGTTAAAACCCTCTGTAAGTCTTCATTCGGACAAATTTCAGCAACCTGTTCGGGACTCAGCCAGCCAGTAGAA
>JBCBWB010000343.1:0-1577 GCA_039817275.1 Cyanobacteria bacterium J06648_1
ATGCAATTTAAATGAACAACAGCTTATCTCTGGAATGGAAATGTAGAGATTTACAGCTAATTTAAAAACTAGATAGCCTTTTTCTACCTCAAAACCCTTTTAAACTTCATTTTCATATCCCTAGAATTACTTGTGACTTGCGATTGCGATCGATCGAAAAAACTTACAATTAAACTGGGACTGATAGTAAGGAGAAACAAATGCAAACCGTTACAGTGAAAGAAGCTGTCGAAAAGCTAACTGATTTAATTGATGCTGCATTGCGAGGAGAAGAGATTGTAATTACTAAAGGCGATCGTATAATTCAACTCACCCCAAAACAGCCCGTTAAAAACCGAAAGCCTGGTAGTGCAAAAGGACAAGTTTGGATGAGTGAGGATTTTGACGAACCATTAGATGATTTCAAGGATTATATGTAACTTTAGCTTTTAGCCTTTAGCTTTCATAAATTTTACGTTTCTACTTGATAAGCAAAACATACGATTAGCATCACGCATTTACCAACGCCGATAAATTAAAATTCATAGGAAAATGAACCAAAGACGGTAAAAGGTTCACCGCGATCATTGCCTCTTTTCCTGGGTTCGGATGCATCCGCTATGTAGTCCACATCAAAGAGGTTTTTGAAATTTCTTTTATATTTCGTTTTGTACCTGACCGATTTGAGAACCGCTATGTGTTATTCCTTTGTGGTACACCTTCGGAGATCGCGTTGAGTGTATTTTTTGTGACTATGCGCCTACAGTTTAACTGCTCAAGCCGAGCGTGATGAAAAGCGATAATTACGCGCCTGAATCTCAAACAGTTCGGCATAGATCCCGTTTAAGCTCATAAGCTGCTGATGATTGCCGCTTTCGACAATCGAACCATTCGCCATGACGTAGATGCGATCTGCCATGGTTACAGTAGACAGACGATGGGTAACTAAAACTGCTGCCTGATTAGCAATCAGTTCGCGGAATTTGCGAAATACCCTTTCCTCCGCTTTGGGATCCATGGCGCTAGTGGGTTCGTCCAGCACAATAATCTGTGAGTCTCGGAGAAAGGCACGAGCCAAGGCGATTTTTTGCCACTGCCCGCCGCTTAGTTCGTCTCCCCCGCCAAACTGCTTGCCCAAAATATGCTGATATCCCCGATCGAGACTTTGAATCACTTCATCTGCACCAGAACGATGCGCCGCCGCCTGGATACGGCTATCTTCAGGATCTAAGGCTGCATTGCCCAACCAAATGTTTTCTTGAGCAGAAAGATTATAGCGGGCAAAGTCTTGGAAGATCACGCTAACGTGACGCTGTAATTCTCGGCTGTTAATATCTCGAAAGTCGATGCCGTCAATAGTAATTTTACCGCTAGAAATATCGTAAAGACGGCAGAGAAGCTTGACTAAGGTGGTTTTACCCGAACCGTTTTCGCCAACTAAGGCGATCGTTTCTCCTGGTCTAATTGTTAGGTTAATATTCTTGAGGGCGGTGCGGGAGGTATTGGGATAGGAAAAACTAACGTTATCATTCCCGTTTACAATTGCGAGCAATATCTAGCAGCAGCAGTTGAGAGCGTTTTAGGGCAGACCTATCAAA
>JBCBWB010000344.1:0-1436 GCA_039817275.1 Cyanobacteria bacterium J06648_1
TTTGCCGCCTTAAATTCTGCCGTGTTTAGCGATGGCTCGTTTGTCTTTATCCCCAAAGGCGTAACCTGCCCCATGGAGCTATCAACCTATTTTCGGATCAACGATGGCGATACTGGACAGTTTGAACGAACTCTAATTGTGGCAGAAGAAGGAGCATCCGTAAGCTATCTAGAGGGCTGTACCGCGCCCATGTTTGATACTAATCAGCTCCATGCAGCAGTAGTGGAGTTAGTGGCACTAGATGATGCCGATATTAAATACTCGACAGTGCAAAACTGGTTTGCGGGAGACGAAAACGGCAAGGGCGGTATTTATAACTTTGTTACTAAACGTGGCTTGTGCAAGGGAGTAAATTCTAAAATCTCTTGGACGCAGGTAGAAACAGGTTCGGCAATTACCTGGAAATATCCCAGCTGTGTTCTCGTGGGGGATAATTCTGTCGGCGAATTTTATTCCATTGCCTTGACTAATAACAAGCAACAGGCGGATACAGGCACCAAAATGATCCATGTGGGCAAAAACACCCGCAGCACGATCATCTCCAAGGGGATCTCTGCTGGCGATTCTACTGGTAGCTATCGAGGTTTGGTCAAAATTGGTAATAAAGCTACTGGGGCGCGGAATTACTCTCAATGTGATTCGATGCTGATCGGCGATAATGCCGAAGCAAATACCTTCCCCTACATTCAGGTAGACAACAATACCTCCAAGCTAGAACACGAAGCCTCTACCGCCAAAATTGGCGAGGAGCAGCTATTCTACTTCGCTCAAAGGGGTATTTCTGAAGAAGATGCCGTCTCTATGTTGGTAAGTGGCTTCTGCCAGGATGTATTAAACGAATTGCCCATGGAGTTTGCGGCTGAAGCAGATAAACTCTTGAGCCTCAAGCTTGAAGGGACAGTTGGTTAAATATTTTTAGGTTTATTTTTTAATAGGGGTTTGCTGATGAGCAGATCCCTATTTTTATAGTGAGTATCGCTCTTGTGTCTAAGTTAAATTTAAATGTGCTTAGAGCTTAGGAATACAGCAAGTCCCAGTAAGATAGTCACGCCACCAAAAAGTAAGCCGAGCGAAGGAACTTCGTTAAATATAATCGCTCCCAGCAAACTTGCGACAACAGGTTCAAACAGTAAACTGAGACTAATTAAGGTAGGAGAAAGCCAGCGTACAGCCCAGTTCAAGCTTGTATGCCCAATAACTTGAGACATAATTGCCATCAGGAATACATATAGATAAACTTCGTTGGGATAGCCAAGATAGCTAGGCTGAAAGAAAAACGGCAGTGGCAACAAACTTAGGGCGGCGACGGAATATGCGATCGCAATATAGTTAACCGTACTCAACCCTTGTCGCTGCGCCTGAGAACCAAAAATAATATATAAACTAGACATCACCGCACCGAGTAAAGCCAGCAGATCGCCCAACAGAGGATTACT
>JBCBWB010000345.1:0-1385 GCA_039817275.1 Cyanobacteria bacterium J06648_1
ACTCTCGCTGGCGGCAGTCAAAGCGACTTGTTGATGGGTCGAGCTGGAGATGATAGTCTACGGGGTAATAGAGGCAATGACACCCTCGTTGGCAGCCATGGTAATGATGTTCTGCGAGGACACAGTGGAAACGATCTACTCAACGGTGGCGATGGTGATGACTCACTTTTTGGTAGCTACGGTAATGATACCCTCTCAGGTGGCGCAGGAAGCGATCGCATCTTGGAATATGGTAATGTCAACTTCACTCTGACAGATACCAGCTTGACTGGACTTGGTGTCGATACTCTTGACAGCATTGAATTAGCTAATCTCTATGGACGTGATGGTGCTAATTTGATTAGACCTCTTGCATGAATCAGGCGATCGCTAAATCAAGCCCGCGATTATACAAGCCAGATATGAGATTAAATCGTAGTTTAAATCGACGACGACGATTACGGTAAGGTTGAGCCAAAATCCGAAAAATCTTCAGACAACGAATAACGTGTTCGACATAGATTCTATGTCTTGCCAATTCGCGATTGTACTCTTTCTGACGAGAAGTCAAACCTTTTTTCTTCGGTTTCTTAATCGGGATGTAACTCGAACCATGAATTTTGTCTATTCCCTGATATCCCTTGTCTGCCAGCACTTCAATTGATTCAATTGGTTTGACTTTGCTTCGTTTGAATAGTTTAAAATCATGCTCTTTTCCTGTTCCATGTGCTGTGCAGATAATCTTCAAACTTTGTGTTTCAATGACTACTTGAGACTTTAGGGTATGACTTTTCTTTTTTCCGCTATAGAAATTTCGTTGTTTTTTTTAGGGCGTTCAATTGGACTTTCTCCTGCATCAACGCAGCGCGAACGCGCAGATCGTCGTCTTCGACGACTGGTGAGGCGGTAGCCTCACGCACCACCTCCCACTTGGTGTTTGTTAATGCGAGTGCTTTTCTGCCTGGCAAACTAAATTTTCTAGACTTGATTAGCTTATCTTCTACTCGATGAACTATTCTGCACACCGTAGATTCGTGAATTCCCCATGACTTGGAAATATGAAAATAGGTGCGATATTCGCGCCAATACTCTAAAGCAATCAGCAATTGGTCTTCGACAATTAGTTTTGCCTGTCCCCCTCTCTGTCTAGGTTTTGGTAATTCTTGCTTTAGAATATCTACCATTTCATCGAACAGCTTTGGTTTTACGCCACACAGACGTTTAAACTCTTTCTCTCTCAAATTTTTGATCTGTTCGTAGGTCATGATTATTTTGTCAGCGATCGCCTTATCGTCCTATTTTTCTCATTTTCTGACTATTCATGCAAGAGGTCTAGTATATTTTAGACTGCCCCACAGCAAGCCTTTGCCTAGTCAATTACTATCACTGCCGCCGCAAATTACTCT
>JBCBWB010000346.1:0-1272 GCA_039817275.1 Cyanobacteria bacterium J06648_1
ACTCATTAACTCCCAACTCCTGTACAGACAAGGCATACCTTGTTTCTAACGATTTATTCTTAATATTTAACTCCGATAAGCCATTCCCCAATGAGGTTGATAGTTTTGTACCGCTTTGAGGTACTGTACTCGTTCAAAAAATATGTCTATCGGTAATCTCTTCACAACTTCCTCAAAAGAATTCTCTAATTTGAGGTTGTAATTGAGGATAAACCAATGGTAGACATCTCTACAAGCTATCTCGGATTGAACTTGCGATCGCCTTTAGTAGTTGGCGCAGCAGCGCCTCTAACCGAAGATATTGAGAACGTTAAACGTATCGAAGATGCTGGAGCATCAGCAATAGTACTACATTCCCTATTTGAGGAACAGCTACTAGAAGAACGTCACGCTTTATATCATCACATAACCCATAACTCAGAAAGTTATCCCGAAGCGACCTCCTATTTTCCTGATCGCGAAATCTTTCATGTCGGTTCAGAAGGCTATTTAAAACAAATTCGCTACGCCAAAGAAAAAGTTGCTATTCCTATAATTGCCAGTCTCAATAGCTCTACTGTCGGCACTTGGGGAGACTATGCCAGACAGATCGAACAGGCTGGGGCAGATGCGATCGAGTTAAATATATATTCCATCCCCACCGATCTAAATCTGACAGGGGAACGGGTAGAACAAAACTACATCGACATCGTTCGCGCCGTTACTAACTCCGTCAACCTACCCGTAGCCGTAAAGCTCAGTCCTTTCTTTAGCAACATGGCAAACATGGCAAAACGCCTAAGCGACGCGGGAGCTAACAGCTTAGTGTTATTCAACCGCTTTTATCAACCAGATATCGACCTCGTAACTTTAGAAGCCGAACCAAATTTACTTCTCAGTACTGCTAGAGAAAATCGCTTACCGATGCGTTGGATAGCTATTCTCTACGGCACTGTTCCTTTAGATTTTGCAGCTACTAGCGGAATTCGTACTGCCCACGATGTCATTAAAATGATGATGGTGGGCGCAAATGTCACTATGCTCGTCAGCGTGTTGCTCAGTCATGGTATCGAACAACTCGGCAAGATTGAGAAAGATTTGATTGAATGGCTAGAAGTCAAAGAATACGAATCAATTAACCAATTACAGGGCAGTATGAGCCAAATAAACTGTCCCGATCCTAGTATTTTTGAACGAGTTCAATATCTCAAAACAGTGCAGACTTATCACCCTCATTGGGGAATGGTTAGTCGTTAGTTGTTAGTTGTTAGTTGAAACCTATTTGCACAAATG
>JBCBWB010000347.1:0-1166 GCA_039817275.1 Cyanobacteria bacterium J06648_1
CAGAAATGTTGAATGATAAGAAAAAAGACGATAAACAGGCACAAATAATAGTAAAATCTGCCTAGCTCATCGCCTATAAATAACTATCAATGTTTATATCAAATTTTCCTCAAGTAATCAAGAGATTGCTAAAAGACTTACCAAAAAATGATTACCCAGTTCTGAATACATTCCTGTTTGCATCTTGTTGGATTGGGTTTGGAATGGATAAAAGTTTAGTCAGCATGAGGGACTTAATTACAAGAGTAAATAGCAGAGGAAAAAAGCTGGATTTATCAACATTTTCTAAGGCAAGCAAAAGTAGAAATTCACAATTGTTTGAAAGTATTCTAAATCAGGGAATCAAGGAGCTGAAAAGAAAAAAAGGGATATCAGAAAGCAAAATATATTTTCCTTTAGATTCAACAATAATTAGTCTTACAAGTAAACTTCTATGGCGTGATGAATATCACCAAGTAAAGCTATTTGCAGGTCTAAATAGTTTTACTTCAGAACTTGGCGGAATAAAAATAAGTTTTGGGCAAGGACATGATAGTAAAGAAGGCGGTCAAACTATTAACAATATTCCTAGAAATGGAGTAGGAATAATGGATAGAGGATTTTGCTCTAAAGAGAGAATCAAGAATTTATCAAAAATAAAGGACAAGTTTTTTGTCCTGAGAGTCAAAAATAATATGAAGGTTGAGATGCTCCCAAGTGGTGATTGTAAACTAGGAGGTAAAAAAGATAACGTAGAGATAAGAATTGTGGATTTTTGCGACTTGGAAAATAGAGCAGAGTACAGATTAGCTACCAATTTAAATAACTCAGAATTTAGTAACCTAGAAATTGGCGAAATTTATCGAAAACGTTGGGCAATTGAAACTCTATGGAAGTTTCTCAAAATGCACTTAAAACTGGACAAACTAATAAGCAAAAATGAGAATGGAATTGCTATACAGATCTACAGCTGCTTAATTGGCTATATAATTTTACAGCTAACAGAAATTCCTCAAGAAATAGGAAATAAAGCATTAGATAAACTTCGCTATCTTCAGTCATTTATGAATGAGCAAGTAAGCTATATAAATTGGTTTAGACGTATGAGTTTTTCTTGGTAATCTTAGCCTTTACAGAATTACTATAGTTAAATATGTAAAGTTTTGTCGCTAGATTCAACATTTCTG
>JBCBWB010000348.1:0-1158 GCA_039817275.1 Cyanobacteria bacterium J06648_1
AGTCTTTAGTCTTTAGTCTTTAGTCTTTAGTCTTTAGTCTTTAGTCTTTAGTCTTTAGTCTTTAGTCTTTAGTCTTTGGTTCTAATAACGAATAGCTAGAATTTAAATGCCGTGACTTTTGCCAATTACCCAATGGCGGCGAAAAAAGCGAGAGAGGCTTGACTCTTCCAAGGAAAGATAGATCGGTCTGCCGTGGGGACAGGTGCGGGGATTGCGGGTAGCCTGCCAGAGATCGAGCAGATTTTGCATTTCTTCTAGGCTGAGAACTGTACCGTTACGGATCGCACTACGACAGGCGGTTGCTATCTGTGCTGATCGCAAGTCGCCGCCCCAGCTTAGTTCGAGTAGAGCATCAGCACAGTCTTCTCGTTCAGCTAAGATTTTGGGGGCATTACGCACTGCCCAAATGTTTTCGCCAAACAGTTCAATATCAATATTTAATTTCTCTAGCTGTTCTAGCTGTCGAGGCTGGAGATGCTCTAGAGTGATTGCAGTCTTGAGCGGAACTAGTTCCCAGCTGTCCTGTAGCTGCTCGTATAAGACACGTTCGTGGGCAATATGCTGCTCGACTAGCCAGACTCCCGATGCGTGTTCGGCAACGATATAAGTTTTGCTTGCTTGAGCAATGGCAGCTAACTTGAGAGAGTTAATCTTTGATGAGGGGGTTTGGTTCTCAATCTGGGCAAGCTGGCGATCAATGTGATACTTCTTAGAAGAGGCTTCTGCTACCTTGAGCATCTTGCCGATACGGCGATCGCCTAGCGACTCAGGCAGATTGTCGCTATTGAGTTTTAGAGCCTGGGCGATCGCCTGAGCAATTTCTACTTGCCAGTAGTCGAGGGAGTGCAGATAAATTTCAGATTTGGCAGGATGACGATTCCAGTCTACCTGGCTAGGACAGGTGTGGAGATGCAGCAGACACACGGGAAAGCGATCGCGGGGCAGAATTTTTGCCATGCTGTTGAGGATCGTCTGCTCTAGTTCTGGCGATCGCACAAAACGATGGTTGACCGCGACCTTGACCCAGTCTGGACGGTGACGGTGACAGCGATCTGGTAAACCCATTACTAACTCGATTTGTGATTGGCTACCAGAAGTTGAGCTAGCTTGAGTCGAGACAGAAGATTGCTGACTCACGGCTAAGGCTGACACTAGCTG
>JBCBWB010000349.1:0-1149 GCA_039817275.1 Cyanobacteria bacterium J06648_1
CCTTAAATGACTGTAGATCGTCCTGGGCTATGGCAGGTTTTACTTGAATAGGAACTACGCCAGTAGCAATTAGACTAGTTAGAAGGATGAATTTTGGTTTTGGGAGAGCGCCGTTGGAGAACATGGTATGAAAGTAGTGAATGATAAGTAATGAGTAACAAAGGCGCATAGTTCGCCGCATGTAGTAATGAGTATTAATTCTGGTCTTTACTTCTCTGCCTTCTGCCTTCTGCCTTCCGACTTCTGCCTTCTGCCTTCTGCCTTCTGCCTTCTGCCTTCTGCCTTCTGCCTTCTGCCTTCTGCCTTCTGCCTTCTGCCTTCCGACTTCTGCCTTCTGCCTTCTGCCTTCCGACTTCTGCCTTCCGACTTCTGCCTTCTGCCTTCTGCCTTCTGCCTTCTGCCTTCCGACTTCTGCCTTCCGACTTCTGCCTTCCGACTTCTGCCTTCTGCCTTCTGCCTTCTGCCTTTATGCGAAGCGGTATCCTTTAGGACTGCCTTCTCAGCCACTCCCTCTGGTACATCTGGGGCGCGGTGCTGTCCAAAGCCGTCTAGTAGGCTGTTTAATTTAACCGTCATACCAAAATAAGGTCCTCCCGCCGAACGTGTTCCCGTAAAGTCTTCGTCATCAGCCCGACCAAAGACATAGCCAGCCGCCAGCCGCAGTTCAGGAGAGAGGTAGTATCCTGCTTCGAGGAGGAAAGCTGATTCGGTGTAGTCTGCCGAGGGTTGCCAAATGCTGCGTCCTTCAGCAACTAGATCCATGTGGTAGTTAAGACGATAGGTAGTGCGTAACTGTCCCAGAGAAATGTTGCTGCTGCTGACAAAATCATCGGCGACAAAGGTGCGGCTGTTACGATAAGCTAGCTTGCTATAGAATTCCCAGCGCCAGTTGGGAGCATAGATTAACTCTCCTGCAAATAGATGATCTTGGGAACCCGTACCGCTACCCAGAAGAATAGTTTCGGGAATTAGTCCGCCGTTTTCTTCGTATTCGTAGCGCAACAGGGCATTAAACTGATCTTGTTCGGGATGGCGATAGGCTAAACCAAGACGAATATCTCTGGTCGTGCCAATATCAAAGGTTTGGTTGGCAGAATTTGCCTGACTATAGCGGAAGAGGGTGGTTATGGCTTTGGTTAGCTTGCCTGT
>JBCBWB010000034.1:0-33837 GCA_039817275.1 Cyanobacteria bacterium J06648_1
CTCCAGGATCGAGTAGTCCTGTTGGTTCACTAATTAGAGTTAGGGCATTAGCAGGCTTGCCGTCTCTGCCAGCTCGACCTACTTCTTGAATATATTCTGAGAGTAACCCTGGCGTATGATAGTGAACGATGAACCGAGCATCGGCTTTATCGATCCCCATGCCAAAAGCAGAGGTACAAATAACAAACTGGATTTTACCTGAGATCCATTCCTGCTCAATTCTACGTCTGGCTGTTGTCACCAGTCCTGCATGATACGCCGCTGCGGCATAGCCTATTGATTTGCACCAAATTGCTAAGGTTTTACTGTCTTGACGCGATCGCACATAGACTAAGCCCGACTCCCCCTGATGAGCCTGAATAAACCGCAGCATGGACTGTTTCCTACCTTTAGGAGTCCAGACGGTTTGGAACTGGAGACGTAAATTTTGGCGATAGGGGCTAATTAAGAACTTTTCTGGCTGATGTAGCTCTAAAGCCCGAATAATTTCCTGTTGTGCCTGGGGATCGGCTGTTGCGGTAAAAGCGGCGATCGCAATTTTAGTCCCTTGAGGCTTGTGTTTTAACAGACTCCGACGCACTGCGCCCAAACGTCGATAGGCGGGGCGAAATGTCGTACCCCACTGAGTTAGACAGTGGGCTTCATCGAGGACGATCCCCGTGATTTTAAGCTCTGGCTGGCAGATCAATTCCCAGACAGGCAAACTCAATAGAGTTTCTGGCGATAGGTATAAAAGACTGAGCTGCTGTTTGGCGATCGCCTGTAGGGTCTTTTTGCGTTCAGCTCGTGGTAACTCGCTATGGAGTAAAGCTCCAGATAAACCCAATTGTCTTAACTGAGCTACCTGATTCTCCATCAACGCCACTAAGGGAGATATCACAATTGTTAAGCCAGATTGCAACAGCGCAGGTAGTTGAAAGCAAATTGATTTCCCCCCTCCCGTGGGCAGAATAATCAGCGCATCTCTACCCTCCAAAAGAGTCTGAATGATTTCCCCCTGGGGCGCTCTAAAGTCCTCATAGCCCCAAATTTGCTGAAACCTGGCTCTCGCCGACGGCAAACGATCACTCATTAGACAACTATCTCCCTCTCTCTCCAACCCTCTAAACATCAGGCTGTCTAACTTTAAGCCAAAGATCCCGATACTGCTTCTCTGCTGCGGGGGTAAGGGGCAATAAAAACTCGCTCTTGTCTGAATTTAAAACTGGCGAATTTATAAAGACATTATCCTGAAGATTCGGCGGGATCTCTATGGATTGGGAATTAGTCAAAATTGGCGATACTCCGTTAGTAAATAACGATATCTGGGTGGCGGTTTTTGGTTGCCAACAATAATCAATCCATTCTTCGATTATTCCCTTACTTCCTTCTTTGTCAGTTGTAATATCAGTCTCACTATCGGCTACAAGTTGAGCTTGAGGCAGCTGGGGTTTGACCCACAAATCCGCCCATAAAGATGTTCCTGACTGGGGAATAATAAATTCGATCTCAGGATAGCGTTGAGTAAGGGATAAGATGTCTGTTGACCAGGCTACTGCTGCCCAGGTATCCCCTAAGACGAGAGGTTCGAGATAATGATCGGAACTATATAGCTTTGCCTGTTGGTGTAGAGCTAACAATTCTGCTTCTAGCTCAGTTACGACATTTAAGTCATCCGTATTGTAAGACTGTCCTAATTTCTTCAACGTCAAGCCGATGACCTCCCTGGGGGAATCCAAGAGAGAAATGCGATCGCGCAATTCTGGTTGCCAAAGATCCTGCCAATCTTTTATATTTATGTTGAGTGGTTTTAATTTATCGCGACGATAGGCAATAACAGCACTCCCCCAACGATAAGGCGCACCATAAATTGCACCATTGCTATCCAAGTCTCCTTGAGGGTTACGCAGCACTAGTTTTTGCCAGGATGAAGGTAAATTTTGCCAGTTAGAAAGATATTTACTAGATAAAGGTTGAATTAATTTTTGTTTAATTGCTGTTGACAGCCAGCTATCTCCTAAGGTGGTTAAATTAGGATAGACTTTAGACCTGTTGAGTAACCGATCAAAAGTCTTTTTGATTTGTTGTTCTTGATCTTTATGATATTGGAGCGCAAAAAGTGAATCGAAGATTTGCGGGATATAGGTTTGCGGTTTAAATTCAACTTTTCCTAGCTGAGAGAATGATTTACGAAAGTCTCTGATTAGCTGCGGTGGAACAGAATTTTCGAGGAACAATATCTGTGTAACTGCTTCGCTGCCGCAGCCGCCAAGCAATTGCGATAAAGCCATAACGGTACTCGCTTGGAGAAAATAGCGGCGTGATAACTGGTGATTCATTACAGTTCCTATTAAAAAAGATAAGAGTACATTTACTTAGAAAAAGTGTAAGATTTTTTTTCTTTCAAAGTGTATATTTCACTAGGAATTTAGAGCTAATTAGTCTAAAGATTGATAGGTTTGAGAATAATTAAAATCTTCATAAAAATAAGTTGAGCAATTGTTAAATGAATCAGGAATAGTGGGGATTATTCAGAATACTGCTTCTAGCATGAAAGCAGAGAAAAAAATTTTACCTGATCAGAAATTATATGGATACATTACAAATACAAATTAGCGAACTGCGGGAAAAAATAGACTGTCTGCACCAGCTAATTGAGGAAATTGGAAATCAAGTCAAAGGCTTGAGTAGCCAGTCTAGCAAGCGGATTGAACAAGAATCATATTCGTTGCCTAGTTTCGGTTCTAGCTCGATTAATCTAGTCGGACAGTCTGGGGAAGCGGAATATCAGCTAACTCATAAAGATATTTTGGTAGACGATAACAGCAGCAGCAGTAGCGCCAATTCTAACAGCGATAACCTTGCTCCTGACACTCAAATTCGTCGTCTAACAGCCCAGCTTACTGCCGCATACAACCGTATTGCTGCCCTAGAAGAACAATTATTAACCTATCGAATTCATTCTTAGACTGCGATAACGAGCAAACGAACTTTCAATGACAGTGAGTAATTGAGTGGAAGTCCAGTTTTGTTTGAGGTGAGTCGCGATCGCGCAGCCTCCTGCACCGACACCTTCTTTAACATATCCCTGATTATAGGCTCGAAAGCTAGGGTATCTTGAAAAGGCGAAGCTTAAGCCAGTAGCCAACAAGGGGACTCCACCAACAAGTTTAGCCAAACCAACCGTATTTCCCGTAACATCTTCTGCCACCCAGCGAGTTGTTCCCACCACAATCTGCGATGGCTCAACTCTTACATCATGATATTGAGCGATCGCCTCGATTAAGGCATGTACCGCCAGCATTTGTGTTCCTCCTGCCAGCATTATCCCTCCGAAACGACTAGCGGCGATCGCCATTCCCGCCACCGTAATCTGCATCGGATCGCCTATAGCAGCAACTAAACTGAAGGGATCGCCAGACGACATTGCAATAGATGCATTGACTAAGCCTGTTTGCACTACCGACCATTTTTGACTATGGTTACACTGCGGATGACTGCTATTAACCATCCCCTGAGCCTCGATTCCCAAAGCGCTTAAAAGTGCTAGAGCAGTAGTTGTACCACCCACCACACATTCACCGATAATTAGATAATCAGAGGTCTTGGCTAACTTTTCGCCCCACTCCAAACCTTTGTTAAATAAATGACTTACTTTCTCTAAAGGCATCGCTGCGCCAGAAGAAAGACACTTGGCGGCAACTCCTTCTAGATCAATTGTCTTTACCGTTGGCTGGTGAGGTAAACCCGCATTAAAGATATAGGTTGGTATTTCTAGAGCCTCAACTACTGCACGGGAAATAAACGTCGGAGAAACTCCTTTTTCTAAGATCGGCAAAGGATGAACGTAATTCGGCTGTACTCCTCTTGCCAAAAATTCCGCATCGGCGATCGCCGTATATTCTCGATCCTCTGGTGTTGCTCCTGCGGCGGAAATACCAGGGATTAATCCTGTCTCAGTAAAGCCCAATACGCAGGCAAAAGCGGGATTTGCACCCTGATACTGTCTTAGCCAACGAAATCCCGACTGTAGCTCACTATAAACATAAATCATCAAGTACCCAATCTTAATTGGCTTTGTCTATCTTACATTTAAAGCGGCTGAGTCAATTTGCGATCGCTCGTTTTCTAGTCTTTTAAAAATGCGATCGCTTCATACCTTTAAGCAGTTAACATAGCCTTGTTTTCCATAGCCTAAAATTCTCTTGTCGCGAGTTAGTAAAGTGAGGTTGTTTATTCTGGCACTGGCGACAATAATTCTGTCTGCGGGATCTCCATGAAATTCACCAGGGAGAAAACTACTTTCAATCGCAACTTCTGGAAGTAGCGCCGATAAATTAACCCCAGGCTGGCTAAAACTATTTTTGACCCATTGTTGTATTGGTTGAGATAGATTTACTCTATTTTTCGCCATTAGCATCGATAATTCCCAAACAGAAATAGCTGAAATAAATATTTTTCCCTGATTCCCTGAAATGTCTATTTGCCTAATTGTATTTTGAGATAATTCAGTCGATCCATTAAACAACCAGATCCAAGTATGAGTGTCTAGCAATATTCCACGATCCTGTTTAGACATCTAACTCCCATAATTCCCCCGTACCTTCAACAATATCTTCTTTTATTTCGACAGTATCTTTTAGACAGCCAAATAAAGAATAAGCCTCATCTTCGATAGGAGTTAACTTAGCCATTGGCTTACCATGTTTGGTGATGGTTACTGATTTCTTCGTTTGATTTACCTTATCTATTAACTTAAGGCAGTGAGTTTTAAACTCTCCTGCACCAATAGAATCACTATTGTTTTGAGTCATTATGATTATGGTCGTGCAACTATAGTCATAATTACTTTAGCATTATGGTTTTGTTAAATGCGATCACAACAGGTAAATCTTTCGTCTAAATGACTAGTGCAATCTCAGTTTCACTTGCTGATAAAGTTCCTAGATACAGTTCGATTGCTTCTTGAATATTATTCTGAACTTCTTCCAGCGTATTTCCCTGACTCTGACATCCCTTTAATTCTGGGCAATAAGCATAGAAACCGTCTTCGTCTTCTTCAATGATGATGTTTAGTTTATAAGACACGATCGCATTTTATATTGAGCTACAAGTGCATTTTACTGTCTAGATTACGTTGGTGCGATCGAAAAACTAGTATGAGTATCTAACAATATTCCACATGATTATGATTGTGCAACTATGGTCATAATTACTTTAGCATTATGATTTTGTTAAATGCGATCGCAAAGCAATGATTAAACTGCTTTATTTATTCCATCACGATATTTGCTTGTTCTATTAGCGTTTTCCAATCATCAGGAGGATTGCCACTTTCCAGCATTCTTTTGAACACACGATAAGCATCTGTTTTATTTTCATATGCTCGTTTTGACTTCTCATCATTAACCCATGCATAGACAATTATTTTTTGCTGTTGATGATAGCGAAAGAATAAACGATACTGTTGGAAAAACTTTGCTCGAAACCAATGCTTATATTCACCACCGAGAGTATTTCCCTGACGATATTCTTTGCGAGTTGGATCTTGGGGAATAATTTCAAAAGCAAGCTTCTTTATCGCTGCTAATCGTTTTGTTGTATTTTTCCTTTGATAAACTTGAGGACACTTTTGGCGCAGACTTTCAACTTTATCTGACAATTCTGCTAGTTGACTAACAAATAGCGGATGAGCAAAGATACGCCATCCATTGATAACCAGTGGTTGATTTTCTGACAAGTTTATTCATCCTCATCAGATAAAGGAGAATCTAAATCTATCTCTACATCTTTGATTAAAGATTGAACTCGGTCTAACGCTTCTCTAGTTATGGGTTGTATATGATGGGGATTTTGCTCTATATCTTGAGCTATAAAATCTAGAAATCTATCTAATACTGGATCTTCAGCCAATGTCTCACTACGACTCAGAGTAACTGTTCCGTCATTATTAATAATATAGGCGATTTTATCTCGTTTATTTAAACCTAATGTTTTACGTACAATATCTGGCACTGTGGTTTGATATCTGTCGGTTAAGGTAGATTCTGCTTGTAATATCTTGGTCATTATCGCTTTAATTAGGGTTATTTTGATTTTAACCCGATAAGTAATGCAATTGCATTGCTTGGATATGGCGATCGCCAAGCCAGTTAGTCGTATCCCTTGTTTCACAGTCAATTTAGAGGCGCGTGATCAAGAAATACCAACAGCTTACCGCGCAAGTAACATGTTGCAGATAAAAGCATTCAAAAAGATTAAACTTGAATATATCGGCTACTGCTACAGTAAAAAGATTATATGAATACTAAACTTGTCGAATCTATATATCTGGTTATTCAATCTCTTTCAGATGAGGAGCGATGCTTACGGCTAGCTTCGCGATCGCTTTTAGAAGAAAAGTTATATACAAATCTGCCTTATCCTTCTCAAGAAGAAATTATTGCTTTAGCTGAAACAAGTAATGTTTTTGATTTTCTCCATGACGAACCAGATATTTATACATTAGAGAATGGAGAGGTTATTTAATATCTTTACGATTCTAAAATAAACGAAATAACTGCTTTCATACCTTCTGGTTGATATCCTTCATCTCTCATTCTGGCAATTATATTGTTTCTGAATTGTTCGTATTTTGGTTTAGCTTTATTTTCAGAATTATATTTATTAATAAATCTTTTTAAAATATCTCTTCCTCTAAAAGTTTTTTTCCAGTTGTTATTTTCTAAATCTTGTTCAAATCCATAACGTATTTTCTGTTCTTTTTCCTGAAGATTTGAAAGACTAAAATCATTGGATAATTTATTTTGTATTTTATTTAGAGATTTTTCTGTTGCTAAAAATAAACTTTCAGCATATTTATCTTGATTAGGATTAGTCTGTATTTGAATACATCTAACAACAGAATTATTTATTTCATCTTGTAATTTAGTATAAACTAAAAAATTCAATGTTTCTTCTGCACATTCTTTTAACAATTTGTCAATCTTATCATGGTCTAAGTTTCCACTGTTTCCCAAATTATTATCTTCAATGACTTTTAAAATAAAACGAGAATTTAAAAGATAATTTTCAATATGATATACATCCCAAGTAAAACTTTTACCTGTATTATGCCGATTTTCTCCTTCTAAATCTCGATCTACAATTGAGAAAAATCTAGCAGATATATTTGCGCTATCTACGGCTCGATCTAAAAGCTCATGTAATTTTCTAACTCCTTTTTTATTTCCTCCAGACAAAGGGTTGACCGACTGACGAAATTCTGGAAAAAGAGTACAAACCATGTTTAAATCAAATTCAGAATTTTCGCCTTCAAAAATAACCACTTTTGCATCAGGTTGATAAGTAGCTAGATCTCCAACTAGATCGATAACAGCTTGTTCTAAATCTCCTTCTGCGCTGATCAAATGTACCTGATTTTCTCTACTAAGGCTATTAGACGCAGATCGTAAATGATAAACAGAAAATCCTTCTTTTCCTACTGTTTCACGAAGAAACGTATCTGAATGAGTAGTTAGCCAAATCTGGTTGTTGAATATTTTTCCTATATGTTGATGATAAAATTGGGGAAGCCCTTGAATTAATTTAGGATTTAAATGAACTTCAGGTTCATCGATTAGAATTATAGAATTTTTTGGCTGATTGTTACGAATTCTAAGATATGAGTATAAAACCTCTTTCTCTCCATCGCTTAATTCATTAATATCATGTACTTTTCCACTTTCAAGCTGAACGGGAAACAATAAGTCTCCATCTTTTGTAGGTTGAGTTCCCAGAAAATTTTTGCCTGGAAAAAATATTTCAAATAGCTCTTTTAATGTTTCTGCTAAGGAAAGATTATCTGGTAGTTCAATACCTGCCTCCTTAGCAACTAATTCCCTAATATAACTTGTAGCTATATTAGATTTAATGTTTGAATACTTATTATTGTAATTGTAGAGAGCATTCTGGCTAAGTCTATCACTGACTGAGCTTGTATTTAGGTTAAGACTGTTAATTTGTTCTCTTCCGTAATTACGATTTGAGCCATGATAATCAATAACTCCTAAACTTTGAGGTTGGAAAATACTGAATGCTATGCCAAGTGTTTTGCAAGGCATTATCGCAATTTCCAAATCTGGACTAATTATTACTTTTCCTGCAACAAATGGTTTTTCTAATTCTTGTTGTACTTGCTCGTAGTTCGTTTGATTCTCGTACTCGATTTTTTCTTTGTTTGTTCTTATGTCTTTAGCTAGAGAAGTTTGTGGTCTATCTTCTTCCCCAGGTAGTAAAGGCGCAATTGCACGAATTAAAGATGATTTAGATATGTTTCTTTTACAATTTTTTAAAATAAACTCTTTCTCTTTTTCATGAAATAAAAATCCTACAGAAATACTAACATTAGATTTATTATCTTGGAATAGTCGAACAAAATCTACTTGCGGGTTGCGAGTATTTATTTGGAACTCATTAAACCACTTTTCTAATTCTTTATCTATATAATTGCCATAGATAGACTTAAATAATCTTATTGCATGAAAAATACAACTTTTCCCACATCCATTTGTTCCTGCAATAACCACCATATCTTCTAGATTTGACATTTTTAGTTTTTTAATTGCGCGGAAATTTTCAATTTCTAGATTGACGATTTTCATTAAACTGTGTGAAAGCAAATAATTTAGATTTTTAAAATAGCTGATTTTACATGACTTCAGCTATTAAGTAGATACAGTGATATCGCATTATAAATCTGTTAAAAACAACTAATTAGCAAGAGTGACGGCAATGAATATACAATGAATAATTGCTGCAAATACCCAACTCCACTGCTAGTCACATGACCGCAACTGACACCAATCTATCTACCAAATACGATCCCAAGCAAACCGAAGCCAAGTGGCAACAATACTGGGCGGATAAAGAAGTATTCAAAGCCGATCCTAGTGCCGAAGGCGAACCTTATTGCATTGTAATTCCCCCACCCAACGTTACGGGGAGTTTGCATATGGGACACGCTTTTGAAAGTGCTTTGATCGATACTTTGATTCGCTACCATCGGATGATTGGACGTAATACTCTATGGTTGCCTGGGACGGATCATGCCAGTATTGCGGTGAGTACGATTGTTGATAAGCAGATTAAAGCCGAAGGCAAAAGCCGTGAGGATTTGGGGCGAGAAGAATATTTAAAGAAGGCTTGGGCTTGGAAAGAGGAGTCTGGTAAGACAATTATTAATCAGTTAAAGAGTCTGGGAGTTTCTGCTGACTGGACGAGAGAACGGTTTACGATGGATGAAGGTTTGTCTCGGGCGGTGAAGACGGCTTTTGTCAAACTATACGAAGAAGGGTTGATTTATCGTGGGAATTATCTGGTTAACTGGTGTCCTGCCTCCCTTTCGGCGGTGTCGGATTTGGAAGCGGAGAATCAAGAGGTTGATGGTCATTTGTGGCACTTCCGCTATCCTTTGACTGACGGTAGTGGTTATATGGAGGTGGCTACCACTCGTCCTGAGACGATGTTAGGTGATACGGGAGTGGCAGTTAATCCGAATGATGAGAGATACAAAGATTATATTGGCAAGACGCTGACTCTTCCGATAGTTGGGCGAGAGATTCCCATTATTGGCGATGAGTTTGTGGAGATGGAATTTGGTACGGGTTGCGTCAAGGTGACTCCAGCCCATGATCCTAATGACTTTGAGATGGGTAAACGCCATAACCTGCCGATGATTAACATCATGAACAAGGATGGTAGTCTGAATGAGAATGCAGGGGAGTTTCAGGGACAGGATCGCTTTTTCGCGCGGAAGAATGTAGTTAAGAAACTAGATGAGTTAGGTAATCTAGTCAAGATTGAAGACTATAAGCATAGCGTTCCGTTTAGCGATCGCGGTAAAGTACCAATAGAACCTTTATTATCGACCCAGTGGTTTGTTAAAATTGAACCACTATCGAGTAAGGCTTTGGGTTGTCTGGATAACGAGAATTCGCCTAACTATGTCCCCGATAGATGGAAAAAGGTATATCGCGATTGGCTAGTTAAGTTGAAAGACTGGTGTATCTCCCGACAGCTATGGTGGGGGCATCAAATTCCCGCTTGGTATGTGGTTTCGGAAACGGGTGGCGAGGTTCAAGACAATACGCCGTTTGTAGTAGCTTTTGATGAGGCAGATGCGGCAACTAAAGCCAAGGCGCAGTATGGAGATAATATTCAATTAGAGCAGGATCCTGATGTGTTGGATACCTGGTTTTCTTCTGGTCTGTGGCCCTTTTCGACTATGGGCTGGCCCAATGAAACTGCCGACCTAGCAAAATATTATCCTAACAGTACCCTCGTTACGGGCTTTGATATCATTTTCTTCTGGGTTGCCCGCATGACTATGATGGCGGGACACTTTACCGATAAGATGCCCTTTGATGATGTTTATATTCACGGCTTGGTATTAGACGAGAAAGGGCAAAAAATGTCCAAGTCTAAAGGTAACGGTATTGATCCCCTCTTGATGATCGATAAATATGGTGCGGATGCGCTGCGCTATACCCTAATCACTAAAGTGGTTGGTGCGGGACAAAACATTAGCTTTGACTACGACAGGAAGAAACAAGAATCACCCTCGGTAGAAACCTCTCGTAATTTTGCCAACAAACTGTGGAATGCTTCGCGGTTTGTAATGATGAACTTGAAGGGTAAAACACCCCAGTCATTAGGACAGCCCGATGCAGCAAATTTAGAGTTGGTAGATAAGTGGTTGCTTTCCCGCTTTTATCAAACCGTACAGCAGACTAGAAGCAACATTGAGAAATATGGCTTGGGCGAAGCAGCTAAAGGTTTATATGAATTTATCTGGAATGACTTTTGCGACTGGTATATTGAGCTAGTTAAAACCCGACTTTGGGAAGACGAGGGGTCGCAGTCTCGCCTGGTGGCCCAACAAACATTAGGTTATGTCCTGGAAGGGATACTTAAGCTGCTGCATCCTTTCATGCCTCATATTACCGAGGAAATTTGGCAAACTTTAACTCAAAACCTCACCCCCAGCCCCTCTCCTAATAGGAGAGGGGGGCAAGAGCAAAAGATAACAGTTACCTTGGCAACAGAGTGTTATCCCGAAGCTGTATCAGACTTAATCGATCCTGAGTTAGAAGCTAGCTTCGACCTGTTGTTTAACACCATCAGCACCATTCGTAACCTACGTGCCGAGTCCGTAATTAAGCCAGGGGAAAAGATTAAAGTAATTCTGCAAACAGAAAGCGATCGCGAATCTGATATTCTAAGATCGACCCAAAGCTACATCCAGGATATTGCCAAGGTTGGGGAGTTGATTATTACCTCGACTCTCGATGAAGATCCAGGACAGGTAACTGCGGGGGTAACGGGAACGGTACAGGTATTGATCCCTCTAACTGGTTTGGTTGACGTGGCAGCATTAGCAGCTAAACTACAAAAGAAACTATACAAGGTAGAAAAAGATATCAAGTCTCTTACAGGGCGGTTGAACAATCCTGGTTTTGTGAATAAAGCCCCCGCAGAGGTGATTCAAGGAGCAAACAACGACTTGGCTGAAGCAAAAAAACAGGCTGAAATATTACGAGAGCGTTTAGATCGTCTCAAGTAAAAGTACTATTGATGTATCTAGTTAGATTAATTATTCAGCTAGATACTGGTTGGATATATCAATTTTGAAATTTAATTTTGCAATTTTAAATTTATATTTTATAGAGGAAAAGACAGAGGCTATATTTGTCTGGTAAAAGTGCTTGGCGGGACTCTTACTCATAAGCGATCGCAGTAATTATAAGTTATGCTATACCTAGCTCAAGTTGAAGTTAATCCAGATTCTCAAGAAATTCAGCTTCAGGTACTTGCTCGTCAAGAATCGGAATATGTATGGTCGGTGGATAATTCTCAGACCTTATTTTTGACCAAAGAAAGTTCTCTTTGTCCAGGAGTACTAGTCTTGGTAGAGATAGACCCAGATCTCCAGATAATTAGCATTCAAGATGCCAAAGAGTGGATTTTGAGCATCCTACAACAGCATTTGACTAAAAATGCGATCAATCCTCAATTTATTAAAACTGAGCAGAACAAAGTAGAAAAATGGCGACAGGAAATTACCGCCCAGAATTTAGAACTTAACCGCCGCGCCCTAGAAATTGAAACTCGTCGCGAACAGCTACAGGAATTGGAACAGGAGTTGAAGCGGGATCGGGAGGAATTAGCAAAATTAAAAGAAAAAGAAGGTTAAGTTACAAGCACACGAAATTCTCTCGCAGCTTACTTAATTGCTGCATCTTCAAACTTGTCTCATCGATATTCAATAGCTAACTCTACTGCTTATTTTCCATAGAAAGAGCGAGAAATTTTCGGTATGGATTCGATTATAGATCGACCTACTTGAATAAAAGATTTTGCTAATTCTAATTTTCCTTTGCCCGCTGCAAAAATGAAAACTATCAAATCTAAAACTATAGTTAAAATGGAAAGCGCATAGAAAAAGCCACCAACTGTAAACAAAACAATTGCCACTACTAAAAAAATAAATGTTTTTATCAGCATTAATAATGCGGCAAAAATTGATTCTACAATCAACTCCATAATAAGCACTGTGAACAAACAACATACATAAGATGTTACAAAATAATAGCTACAAATAATAGTTTCTTCACAAAAAATTAAATGCTCAACTTTACTAAGCCTTTTTATCCGCTACTTCTTTCCTCAGTCAAAAGCGATCCTGAGACGGCTCATCGCCAAATGTTGAAGACACTAAACAACATTGAACTAAACCGCCATTCAGCCTGGGGGAAATTGGCGATTAAGCAGCTAGAAAAGTCCTTTTGCGTAACAGATAGTCGTTTACAGCAAACTCTGTGGGGATTGGATTTCAATAATCCTTTTGGTTTAGCAGCAGGGTTCGATAAAGACGGTACGGCAGCAGGAATGTGGAGTAGCTTTGGCTTTGGCTTTGCGGAGTTGGGCGCGGTTACTCTCCACGCTCAGTCGGGCAATCCTCGTCCTCGGATGTTTCGTTTACCAGAGGATAAGGCAGCTTTAAATCGCATGGGTGCAAATAACCTGGGGGCGGCAGTCATGGCAGATACTCTGGCGCAAACCTGGAAACGGCAGCCCCGCCAGATTCCGATCGGCATCAATTTATGTAAATCTAAAATTGCGGCTTTAGACAATGCCACAACAGATTATGTCGGCAGTTTTGAATATCTTCAGTCGGTGGCGGATTACTTTGTAGTCAATGTGAGTTCTCCTAATACTCCAGGATTGCGATCGCTTCAAGCGGTCGAATCATTAGAGCCTATACTCTCAGGATTACAAGAGGCGAACACGCAGCAGCAGCCGATCTTGATTAAGATTGCTCCCGATTTGTCATGGGACGATATCAAAGACATTCTGAATCTGGCTACTAGCTATGATCTTGCTGGCGTAATTGCTACCAACACCACCATCCGCCGTGACGGTCTAAATACAGATGTTTTACCAGAAACGGGCAAAAGTATTAAAGACGAAGCAGGGGGTGTTAGTGGTTTCCCCGTCAGGCAAAGATCTACGGAAGTAATTCGCTTTATCTATCAAGAAACAGGAGGGAAGCTACCGATAATTGGCGTGGGCGGTATTTTTAACGCCGATGATGCCTGGGACAAGATTATCGCTGGAGCAAGCATCTTACAGGTTTATACTGGCTGGGTATATGAAGGACCTTGGATGGTCAACCAAGTACTGTCAGGCTTATTAGCTAAACTGGATGAAAAAGGCTTAGAGAACATTAGTGATGCTGTAGGTTTGGCACATCGCTAAATTGCAGAAGTGAATAAAAAACTTTTAATTCCTAGCTTTCTCAAAAAGCTAATAGCTAATAGCTAAAAACTAGTAAACTAAAACGAAGCTAATTATTTAGCACAAATTATCAATTATTCTGAATGACTTCGATCCTAGAACAACTAACCGAATTAAAAACAACCTCCGTTGAGGCGATCGCCGCTACCGAAACCTTAGATGATCTTGAACAGCTCAGGGTCAAATATTTGGGCAAAAAAGGCGAATTATCGCAAATCCTCAGAGGAATGGGTAAACTATCGGCGGCAGAAAGACCAGCGGTGGGTTCTCAGGCTAACGTAGTTAAGTCAGAAGTTCAGACTAGTTTGGAACAGCGCAAGAATACTCTACTTCAGGCGCAAATTAAGGCGCAGATCAAGGCAGAAACTATCGATGTGACTATGCCTGGGGTAAATCGTCCTCTGGGTCGTGTTCATCCCCTTAACGGCGTGGTTGACCGAGTTTTGGATATTTTTGTTGGTTTGGGCTATACCGTTGCCACAGGACCCCAAATTGAGACGGATTATTATAACTTTGAGGCGCTCAACACTCCTCCTGATCATCCTGCTAGAGACATGCAGGATACCTTTTACCTACCTGGAGGAAATCTACTCCGCACCCATACTTCTTCGGTACAGATTCGCTACATGGAAAACAATGAGCCGCCGATTAGAATTATTGCTCCTGGTCGGGTTTATCGTCGCGACACCGTAGACGCGACTCATTCTGCCGTGTTTAATCAGGTAGAAATTTTGGCGATTGATAAGGGTTTGAAATTTACCGACCTCAAAGGCACGATCAAAGAGTTTTTGCAGCGAATGTTTGGCGATGACCTGCCCGTACAGTTCCGCACTAGCTACTTTCCCTTTACTGAACCTTCCGCCGAAGTTGACGTGCAGTGGAAGGGCAAATGGCTAGAAGTCATGGGCTGTGGCATGGTCGATCCTAATGTACTCCAGGCGGTGGGTTACGACCCCGAAGTGTATACAGGTTTTGCCGCTGGCTTTGGCGTCGAGAGATTTGCGATGGTACTTCATCAAATCGACGATATTCGTCGTTTATACAACAGCGATCTGCGTTTTTTAGAGCAGTTTTAGTTTGGAGCTGATTTTTAAACGGGCATTATTAAGGCGATCGCCAGAGCTGATTTTCGGATTAATAACTAATCAATAGCTACTTTTCTCGCGATCGCCAGAATTACAGTTCTAGTTTAGATTTCTAGACTAATAGCTTAATGCTAACTATTTAAGGAGTAGTCTCAGGTGTCTCAGGGGTTGCAGGTTCGGTATCTGCGGCAGCAGGAGGATTAGCTTCTTGCTGCTTGACGGCTTCTAAAATCCCCGCGTACTGCTGCTGTTCGGGATAATATTCTACTAGTTTTTCTAAAGTCGGAATGGCTTTTTGGGGATCAGTTTGGAGATAAATTTGGGCTAGTCCTTCCAAAGCCGTAGTGTTTTGTGGTTCTCGCTCTAAAACCTTTTCATAACCGTCTATTTGCTGCTGAATTTGCTCCTCAATCGAAGGTGCATCAGGATAACTGGCGGCGGTGTTATGAGAATTTTGTTGGCTAAAGGCACTGCTAAGAGCGATCGCCAACGTTGAGCCTGCAAAACCCAAACCCAAGACGAGGGTGACAACACGGGATATTTTCTTGCTTTTGGTTTCTTTCTTATTTTTTTTCGCCATTGAAACTAGCTCCTAATCAACCATTAACGAGTAATCTACTTAAAAATTCCACCTATAAAAGGCTAGTATACCCCCTGTAAATCCGAACCAACAGAGAAGCACTAAAATTAAAGAGCAGAGCCAGCGACTACAGCCTACAAGCTGCAAATCTAGCTTACCCAGAAATACTGCTGCAACCAGCACCAGAAAGCGGGCAAAAAAATCTATGCGCTGCACAATCAAGGCAAAGGCAAAGGCACCAATAAAAATTGATAAAAAGGCTCTAGTATCAGATTTTAACCAACGATCTAGACCAACTGTCATCAGAGATACGGGGGAGCTAAACCCAACCACCATCAACATAATGCTGATCGCGGCAATACCGTAGAGAATGCTAATCTGAGTTGAGGCGAGGAGCCGATCTAGAATATCGTTTTCTGCCACGAACTGACGTATCCAAGAGCCATAAATCCAGCCTTCTGCTCCATAGGTCAACAGCAGCAGCAGCAGTGAAAGTATCAGAGAAACTCCTGGTTTAGTCTTCTGTCGAGTCATAAAAACAATAGGTAACTGACCATAAGTCAAGAGCGCAACAGCCTTTTACAAGACGCGAATACCATATTGTACTGCCCTGTAAAGAGATTGCCCTAAACCTAAGATCAATTACCTATCAAATACCGAGGTGTTCAGTATTAATTGCTTCGACTGCCCAAGTCTAAGACATGCTTTGAATAATATAGTCAAAGTAAGGAGCAGCCTCTTGAGCATCATCTTTGCTCAGCAAATCCACCGATGCATTTTTGAGACAGCGGATCGCATCAACCATACCTGGTACTGGCACTCTGAGAGAGTTGTACATTTCCTTGACGCCGATGAGACCAGATTTTTCGATCGGATCCTTGTCTCCCGCCATGACGCCATAAGTCACTAAACGGAGATACCAACCGAAATCGCGCAGGCACTGATTATACTGCTTTTGAGTTGAAGCGTTGCCTCCAGCCGAACGATACTCAGGGTGCATCTTAAACAAAGCCTTTCCTGCCTGATCAACGATTTTCTTTTCGTTGTTGGCTAAGGTTTCGGCAATACGCACGCGCTTTTCGCCAGTAGTTAAAAAGTTTTTAATGCCTTCTAGTTCACCGCTACTTGGGTAGCGCAGTTCGTCATCTGCTTTGAGAATGACTTGACTAACTATGCTCATAATATCTGAATCAGTTTAATTAACTTTAATAATCTTAGTATCTCAACAAAGAGAAATCATTTTTTAGGTTGGCAATATCTTGCCATTCGCTGGTAGACAAAGGTTGCTCTACTAAATCAATCTTAAAAATTGCGATCGCAGCTTGAACCAAGCTGTTAATTATTCTAGCAGTCAGATCGTCCTGAGCATATGTGGTTGACCGATCTTTTTGCTTAAGGATTGCCTCACTGAGGTTCTGCTTTAACTCGGTGGCAAATACCTGCTGATAAATTTGCTCTTCGGTGTTTAAGATCATGGAGCCATGCTGTAAAACTGTCTGACGGCGACGTAGTTGGGCGCTGCCAATTACTTTATGACCCTCGATGGTAACTAGATCTGAACCTGTAGCTGTGGCAAAGCAGTTTGAATGTTGGATATATTCTTTCGTAGCTGTACCGTAATCTAATTCTACACCCAGCGATCGCCAGCCAGAGATCAAAAAGTGACAGATTTGTTTATATACCTCTAGCCTCTTACCTGGAGCAATAGAGGTGACAATAGCGTAGGTTAAATCTCCCTGATGCAGTACTGCTCTACCTCCAGTAGGGCGACGGACTAAGTCTAGTGGCTGACCTTGCCAGGTCAAATCATGCCAAGCCTGGGGATATTCTCGCTGATGGTAGCCCAAGGAAATCGCGGCGGGTTGCCAAGTATAGAAGCGGAGAGTCGGGGAATGTGCCTGTTGATGCTGTTCCAAAAGATAGCGGTCAATCGCCATCTGCATCGCTCCCGATGTTTTAATTGGCGGTATGTAGCGCCAAGTAGAATTTATGGTCAAAATTTTCTGGTCAAAAATTGCGATCGCCAAAATTGATTGGTTGGGTCAACGTGCGAAATCTATCAGCATCAAAAACTGACTAAGATAAAAGCTCAACCCAACGCTATACTCTTGCCTTTTTCTACTGCCAAAACTACGAACCACAAAACTCTTCTTTGAGAGCGTCATCGTTATCATCGGCGAGATTAGCTACCAAGGTAATTAATCGTGAAATTTCCCCAGGATACATATCTGCTACCGTCCGTTGAGCGGAAATCATCACCTTGTTATCGTAGATACTAAAGCAGGTTTCAAAAGTTCCTGTCCAGTTCATTTCTAATAAACGACGCATCAAACCAGGTTCATCTTTAGCGGGTAGTTCGAGCAGGCTTGACCAAACAGTTAGTAAGTCCTCGTCAGTTTCTCCCGTCAGCTGAACAAAGACTTCAACGCTGCCATAGCTAAACTTCCAGAGGCTTGCCTCATCCGTATGACTTACCATTGCGGTATTGTCCTGGTCAAGACTAGAAATTACAGTTTCGATTACTTCTTGATGGGTAGAATTATCTTCCGTTTGAGTATTGTCTAGTTCGGAGTTAGAAATCTGGCTGACCATAATTATTTCCTACTGTTACATGAATACCAACATGGTGAATTTAGCATCAAGTGTCGATAAGCGCTAATACTACACTTAACAATTTTAACCTTGAGACAGACACAAAACTCACTGGGCGATCGCCAAGTCAGCCAGCGACAAAGATAGGGCTGCGCATTAAGGCATTGTTCCCAGGGCAATATCTAAAAAAACGGCTGCCGAAACCAACCGTCATAATCAAATACAGGGGCGAATTCCAAATCGCTGGAATCTCAGCCTATTACTTGTCTTCTACATACATTTCTGGCTCGACGGCAAAGTTATTAAGACGACCAGATTCGTCGATAGTGAAACCGTCGGTAGTACTAATTCCTGTTCCCTCCTCTTGAGCGGCGGCGGCCTCAACCTGCTCGATATCTCTTTCTGGGTCTGCACCTGAAGGAATAACTGCTTCTGGATCGTTTACGTCAACTGATTGAGCTAACTGTACTCCCACCTGATTACCAGGAGCGCCTTTGCCTGGTTCGGCATTTTGAGGATCGTGTTTGGCTACTACTTTCTTATCTTGATTGTTCATAATTTATTTTATTTTTGGGCGTTGCTAAAGATTATTCTTTTTCAGACTAGATTTTTTTGGCTCCACAAACATCTATCTGGAGTAACACCTCTAGCCTCGACCCACAGTATCCCCACGGTTTTGACGATTGCCAATTGGATTTGAGACATTGGTATCTGTAATAATTGTCAAAGAGCCTGTATGTTTAGCAATCTGATTGTTGAAAGCTAGATCGTTGAATGCACATTTGAATAGTTACAATAGTCAGTTCAGACGATATTAAGCATAAAATTCCAGATTGCCGTCTCTAAGATAGTCTGAGATTAGTAGTCATCTTGTGCGGCTAATTGACCCAAAATTACTATAAGTTAGACCAGATACCCTAAGTCAGAAATAAAACCATGGCAATCAATTTAAAAAAAGGACAGCGTATTTCTCTAACCAAAGAAGATCCTGGTTTAAAACAAATCATGTGTGGTTTGGGCTGGGATGTAGCACCCAAGTCTGGCGGTTTTTTTGGTGGTAATAAACAGTTCGATCTTGACTCTTCAATTCTTTGTTTGAACGCTGACAAAAAGCTATTGGATGTCAAAGACATCGTTTATTTTGGCAACTTAAGACATGGTTCAGGAGCGATCGCGCACCAGGGAGATAACCTGACTGGCGCAGGAGAAGGCGATGACGAAATTATTAATATCGATCTACCTTTAATTCCTTCTGATATTGCCCACCTAGTATTTGCGATTAATATCTACAAGTGCAACCAGCGCAAACAAGATTTTGGCATGGTCGAAAACGCCTTTGTACGTTTGGTAAATCGTAATACCAATCAGGAGTTAGCCCGTTATAACCTTTCTGGATCAGAATATCAGGGCATGACAGGAATGATTATGGCAGAAGTATATCGTTATAACGACGAATGGAAAATGGCGGCTGTAGGCAATGGATTCAAGATTGCTACTCTGGCTGATATTGCCAAAATTTACACTTAAAATCAGCTGTTAGCCTTGAGAAACTCGAATGGGATTGAAAACGAATCGGCGATCGCCATATTGATTAACCAGGAATAATTTTTGAGTCCCGAATTAATTAATTTACTAATTTACTTTGGCGAACAATCAATTAGGGACTGGGAACAAAAAGCGATCGCTAGGTAACACTGGTTAATCGAGTTTAACCATTACGGTTCTTAATTGACCCAGAAAATTTTAGAATAAGAGTAAGATTATAAGGCTATTTAGCTAAATAGATTAATCTCCTATGATAAACAGAAATAATATATTAGATACCAGTGTCTTGGATTACACTAAAGACGACTAAAGCTCGCTGGGAGGCTGAGTTAATGCAGCAAATACTGAGCGCCTATGATATTCCCTGTCGCGTACTAAATATTGGTGCGGGCATATATTGTGGAGACGGAAACCAGGCAGCACTCCAGGTCAGAACTAAAGATCGATGGACAGCCTTACTACTTCTAAGCCCCCCTGAAGATAGTCAAGAAATAAGTTAAAGCCCTATTAAAAAACTCAAATAATATGTCTTCTTTGTTTGATTGGTTCGCCAATATTAGAAAAACCGAAGCTCCTCTACAAAAGCAGCAAGAACGGGAAATTGCTGATGGTTTATGGACAAAGTGCAGTGTCTGTAGCTCAGTAGCATACACTAAAGATCTCCAGGCCAATCAGCTAGTATGCCCTGAATGTGATTATCACAATCGAGTGGGCAGCACCGAGAGAATTAAACAGCTGATTGACAGTAATACTTGGAAACCTCTAGATGAGAATATTCAGCCGATAGATCCCCTGGGATTTCGCGATCGCAAGGATTATTCTGCCAGACTACTGGACTATCAGGCAAAAACTGGCTTGACGGATGCGGTACAAACGGGAACAGGCTTGATTGACGGCTTACCAGTGGCTTTGGGCGTAATGGACTTTAGCTTTATGGGGGGCAGTATGGGTTCGGTAGTCGGCGAAAAACTCTGTCGTCTGATCGAACACGCTACCGCAGAGCAATTTCCCGTAGTTATTGTCTGTTCTTCTGGTGGGGCAAGAATGCAGGAAGGTCTATTTAGCTTGATGCAGATGGCAAAAATTTCAGGCGCTCTCCAACGGCATCAAACGGCTAAGCTACTTTATATTCCGATCCTGGCTCATCCGACTATGGGGGGGGTAACCGCTAGCTTTGCCATGCTAGGAGACGTGATTATTGCTGAGCCCAAAGCCACTATTGGTTTTGCTGGCAGACGGGTGATCGAACAGACTTTGAGAGAAAAATTACCCGATGGTTTCCAAACTTCTGAGTATCTTCTCGAACATGGTTTCGTAGATACCATTGTGCCTCGCACTCAGTTGAAAAAAACCTTAGCTCAGTTAGTTAGTCTGCATCAGCCTTTCTACAATCTCATGTCTCATATTTCCCAGAACAACAACCATCAGGAAATCAAGGAAATAGTTTAAGTACTGTAATAAACACTGTAGTAAGTAGATTCAGTCTCAAGATAAGACGCTCAATGTTAAACCAATGTTAAATCAGTCGCGCTCGAAAATATTACTCTGGGGAACAGCCCTAACTTTTACTTTTCTGCTTCAACCTCTTAAAGTTAATGCCATGCCTCTAACTCAAACCGAAATCAACCAAAAAATTCAGACCGTACCTCAATGGCAGCAATCTGAGCAAACTATTACCCGTACCTTCAAGTTTAAGGATTTTGTCGAGGCGATCGCCTTTGTTGATCAATTGGTAGAACCATCAGAAGCCGCAGGACATCATCCCGATCTGGCTATTTCTTATAACAAGGTCACGGTTTCCCTCACGTCTCATGATGCAGGGGGATTAACCGAGAAAGATTTTTCTCTGGCTCAAACTATCTCCGACATAGCAAAATAAAGATCTAAAACTGATAGTGTAACAACGTAGATTCTCTTTAAAGCTGCGTCAATTTACTGTAGTTTAGTGGTCAGTAGTCACAGAGCGTTCCCTTTCGCCTGCTTCCGTTTTTTATGCAGCAGCTTGCCCTTTTTTCTTCTCAATTTATTTCCCTCTTCGCCCAAACAATATTTTCTAGTCTATGTATTGTTTCTCTTGTTGGTAAAACAGCTTTAGCAGAACGAGCGATTAAAGAGGCTGAGATCTACAAAATACGCAACCAGGTAGATATTAACTACGGCAAAGAACCAGACTGGAACCCTGCCGCATTGGGCGATATCATTATTCCCGAAGACTCTGTGCGCACTGGGGCTAATTCTCGCGCCGATATTCTCTTTAATGAAGGTACTTTGGTCAGAACTGGTGCAGGAACGACCTTCCGTTTTCCCCCTGGTAAACGTAGTTTTGAGCTAACTAGCGGCGCAGCTTTAATTATGATCCGTCCCGAACAGGGACAAAGTACGATTACTACTCCCGAAGCTAAAGTAACCTCTCAGGGAACGGCTTTATTTGTACAGCATAATCCCCAGACAAGTTCATCCCTAGTGGGAGTGCTTACCGACAGTCCCGCGGGCCTAGTCAAGGTGCAAAGCGCTAATGGCGAGGTAACCCTAAACCTACAGGCGGGTCAGTTTGTCTCAATCGTTCAAGGCGTTGTGGGACTGGTAGAACATTTTGTCTTGCCCATTTTCTATGAAAGCGTTGAGCTTTCAGCGGGTTTAGGATTAGATCCAGAAGCCAGGGAACAACTAATTGCCCAAGAATCACCAGAAGTACAGGAGACGATTCGCGCCGTTCAGGCTGAGGCGATCGCTCCTTTGCAAAATCAGCTAAATTGGCTGCAAGGCTTTTGTCGAGTCAGAGTCCAAACGGAAAATCTGGCTCCTCTGCTACAAATATTAGGAGTCAATGCGGCAGGCGTTAATGTAAATCTCTCCGTCGCCGACCAAGATCTAGTCGTCTTACCTATGCGATCGCTGGGCGGTGTAGCCTGGCTCGGAAAATATTGTCAAGGAAATTTGGTAACACCCAATTCTGGACTAGATAACAAATAACAGATAAAGTAAAGAAAAATTAAGCAATATAAAGTTGGTTGGATTTAGCAACAGTAGCTTGTGGAGATAAACTTTGATGCTGGCTTATTATCTCTACAACCAACTAACTAATTGCCAAACTGTAACAGGATTTACTTAAACATTACAGATTATTACTTTGTTTTTAATAAAGGAGACGGTTGTAACGTCAATCTTTTATCTTCAAGATCGACAGCTGAATTAAAATCATCTGTCAAAATACATAAAAATCAAATTTGTTGTCAATTAATTAAGGAGAGCTCAATGCTTGACGCTTTTTCCAGAGCTGTAGTTAGTGCAGATAGTAAAACTGCTTGCATCGGTGGAGATGAACTACAATCTCTAAAAAACTTTATTTCTGAAGGAAACAAACGTTTAGACGCAGTAAACACGATTGCTAGTAATGCTAGCTGCATCGTCTCTGATGCTGTTGCTGGTATGATTTGCGAAAACCAAGGCTTGATTCAGGCTGGTGGTAACTGCTATCCTAACCGTCGCATGGCAGCTTGTTTGCGTGATGGTGAGATTGTTCTACGCTACATCACTTATGCCATCCTATCTGGCGATGCTTCCGTTCTAGAAGATCGTTGTTTGAATGGGCTAAAAGAAACTTACACTGCTCTTGGTGTACCTCTACAGTCCACTGGTCGTGCTGTTGGTATTATGAAAGCCGCTTCCTTGGCTCACATCAACAACACCAACACTGAAGCTAATGGCGGCAAAAGATTCCGCAAAATGGAAATGATTGATGGTGATTGTTCTGCAATTACTTCTGAAGCTGCTAGCTACTTCGATAGAGTAATTTCTGCTCTTAGCTAGGCTTTTTGCTTAGTCTCAATCGCTCTAGTCTTAATCGATGAGCATTGAAAAATTAACATATTCTAATTTCAAGCAATTCAGGAGATAATTAAACAATGAAATCTGTTGTAACTACAGTTGTCACTGCCGCTGATGCCGCAGGACGCTTTCCCTCTACTTCTGACCTAGAGTCAGTTCAAGGTAGTCTTCAACGTGCTGCTGCGCGTATGGAAGCTGCTGAAAAATTAGCTAGCAACATCGATAACGTTGCTCAAGAAGCTTACGATGCCTGCATCAAAAAGTATTCTTACCTCAACAATGAAGGTGAAGCTAACTCTACCGATACTTTCAAAAGCAAGTGTCTTCGTGATATCAAGCACTACATGCGTCTTGTTAACTACTGCTTAGTAGTTGGTGGTACTGGTCCTCTAGACGAATGGGGTATTGCTGGTCAACGTGAAGTATATCGTTCTTTGAACTTGCCTACTGCACCTTACGTAGAAGCTTTGACTTTTGCTCGTAACCGCGGCTGCGCTCCTCGCGATATGTCTTCTCAAGCATTGGTTGAATACAATGCTCTATTGGACTATGTAATCAACTCTCTTTCATAAGAGACTGGTTCATCCAGTTTGATTTGTGCAGAAAGCAAATATCCTTTCTGTATTAATAATGGGGGCTTTAGGTCTGTTGCTATGACTTTCGCAGGTTTTGGTATCAGCCTTAAAGCTCCTGTTGTATATGTGGATATCTACATAGCTCGTTTTTCTCCAGCTCGTTAGCTTATCGAATGAGCCGCAGATAGTGAAAATAGACGATTCAATCTTTCAGATCAAAAAAGTCAATCAAAACGCCAGGATGTAATGACCATAGACGCTTTATTTGAAAAACTGAAGCATCCAAATCCCAATCTACGCAAAAAAGCCATGTGGGAAATTGCTGAGGCTAGAGATGAGAACACAATTCCCTACTTAATGAGCGTTCTCGGTCAAGAAGATGTAACTTTTCGACGAGCGGCAGTAAAAACTCTGGGAGTAATTGGCGCGGATGTTGTTCCTCCTGTAGTAGATTCCTTACTCAATAATGAGAACCCGACAGTGCGTTCTAGCTGCGCCAAGGTGCTAGCTCAAATTGCAGTTAATCACCCCGACGTACCCATGCCAGAAGAGGGGATTGAGGGATTAAAGCAGGCTTTAGAAGATCCTAATCCTGTTGTTAATATACCTGCGGTGATGACCTTGGGCGAAATTGGTTCACCTGTATTTGAACTGCTGGTAGAGACATTAAACACTACAGACAATATTGTCGTTCAGATGTCTATTATTAACGCTCTGGGGTCGATGGGGGATGCTAGAGGAATTGAGGTACTAACCAATCTTAGTCAGGATAAATCTGCTGATCCCTATCTACAAGAATCGGCGACAAGTGCTTTGTCTCGCTTAGAGATGGTCATAAAATATAATAGCTAGTCAGACAAAAAAAGATAGTTGATTCTGGGAAAGCTAGAAGTATGTTTAAACAACTGCTATCAGTTTTTCTAGAGTCTCGCTGTCAATTTTGCGATCGCTCTACTGCCGAGTCTTTGTGTGAGTCTTGCTGTCAAAAATTATCTAGTTATCAGCTAAGTAAAAGCGATCGCCAGAAACTAGATCGATCTCAATCTGTATACGCCTGGGGACGTTACGATGGGCAGTTAAAAAGAGCGATCGCCCTGATGAAGTACCAAAATCAACCAGAAATCGGTAGTTTATTGGGAACTGAGCTAGGCAAAGCCTGGATTGATAGTAGATTGCTCAGGCGATCGCCAAAAATCACTGTGGTGCCAATCCCAATGCATCAGCAGAAACAGCAAGAACGAGGTTTTAATCAGGCAGAAATTATTGCTCGCAGTTTTTGTCAGGTTACAGAATATGGTTTGAATACTCAAGCTTTAATACGGATTAGGGCTACCGAGGCGATGTTTAACCTCAAAAGTACAGTAGCCAGAGCCAAAAATTTGCAGGGTGCATTCAAAGTCGGGAGCAAATTACCCAAGTATCCTGTGTTATTAGTTGACGATATCTACACTACGGGAACCACCGTCAAAGAGGCAACTAAGGTACTGCAACAGTATAAAATTGAAGTGATCGGTGTCGCAGTAGCCGCCAAAGCAGCTGTGGACATTGAACATTAAGCATTAAGCATTACCCCTGTTAAGTAGAAGCTGGTTTGTCCAATTATTGTCTAGTCGAAGAAGTTCAAGCTACATATAGAGGGATGGCGATTGCGAAGCTAGCCGCAGGCATCGCTTTTCCTACTCCCTTATGGTTGTCTATAGCTCAAATGAGTCTGATGGAATTTGCTCAAGTTCTTAAACAATGGGCTGGTTTTATTAACCTCAAGCGGTTTTGTTCTGCTCTCTGATATCTTGGTTAAATAACTGTTGATTATGGAATATTGGCGATCGTGAGCGATTCATCTATGGGGAGAATACTACTCTCACACAATTTCGATCTACGTCAGAGTGAGCTTCCTGCCCTCAAGCGAGAGGACTTTGCTCAAGTATTTATCGCTGGACTAGAAGGGAAAGAGGGAATTAAATGCAGCTATATTCAGAATCCACATTGGGTAGTAGAGATTCTCTTTCCCACCGAGAAATATGAGCCAAAAGAAATTGGTCAGCTATCTGGTGAGATTTTGACCAGCAACAGAAAAAGCCAGCAACCAGACTCGAAGCTAACTACGGATACCCTAATCCTGGGTGGCAAAAAAACTACTCCTGCAACTAGTATGTCGCCGACATCTCTACAAACGGGAGAATGGGGTGTAGATGTGGTAGAAACTGCCCAAGCTGATGCCTTCCTTGCCTCGATTAATTGGGACAGTCTTAGCGCCAACAAGCCTAGCGACGGCATTTTTCGACTAGATTTTCTCAAAGATTAGAGCGATCGCCATCAAATCTATCTTAGACTGAGTATAAACATGAACACTGAAGTATTTGAGCAATTTTTCGCTGACTGTATTGGCAACTGGCAGTCTGATCGTACCTATCATTATTTAGCCTACAAAGATATCGAGCGATCGCAAACTACCTTTGAGGTAAAGCCACTGAGTAGCAAGCAAAAAGCCAAGGTGCTGGCAGATAATGCCTATGAGCAATTGGATAACCTGGAGACTTTGCCTGGGTTTAACTTGGGCTTCTATACGATTTCAGAAAAAGGAGAAGAGAAAAAACAGAATCTTAATCTGATGTTTGTGCCTAAATCAGAGGCAAACTTGCTCTTAGAAGGAGATTATTTACGCGATCGCGCCTACGAAGAAGAAAGACCGATTATTTCCCACTTTAGCTTCAATTCCCAGACGAGAGAATTGCTGATGACCACCAACTATACTCGCGTGGTTTCGGTGGACTCGATTACCCTAACCAATCCTGCTTTAAGAATTCGACGCATTCTTAATTATGCCAAACCAGAGACAGGACAACCTCTAAGAAACGTTCTTCTGGCAGGCTTTGGGGTAGAACAAAAGATTTCAGGCTAGAGCAGGATTCTTTTCTACCAAATAGTCTTGTAAATTACCTCAAGAATTACTTAATAAAACTTAACCCACTTCTCATTAAGTTTTACAAAACTTGATGGGTTCGGTTGTGGCAGCATTGTATAAATAGACTGTAAATGCTTGTCTACTTTTAATTGAGTAGAACCAAGATTCATTTATTATAGGTGTTAAATAAAATCGATTTATGTTTTGTCTGATTATTAAGACCAGATCGAACACCTTTATAAAAGACTGCACTGAATTTGGAAAAAGTGCATTGATATGAGAGCAATTTCTATTCTATAGAAGTTGATTTTCAACATATCTAACAGTAATGGCTCAGAGATATTCTGTGATTTTGCAGTAAGCGTTGAGTAGTAAATTTCAAGAATTTGATTCTTTGCTACCTAGCGTTTGCTCTTGATCGAGAAACCGAAGCCGTGGCAAGCGATCGCTAGCAGAGAGAGTATTAGTACGCTCGTTCTAGTAAAATGTTGCTTGTCGAGTTTGTGTATCTACATAAAACTCAGATAAAAAAAAGCTGTATGGCTGATAGAGGAGTAAAGTCCATAAATTTTGACGTCATACAGAGAGTCATAGATTACTTCGTCATCCACAAGGATATCTTATGCCCTTGTCCTCAAGGATACTGCTGTGCATATGGTACATCTGCGGATATATGAAATGACGAAGGCATGGGGCGAATCGAATCGTCTTAGCGCTATGACCGTTGGTAAAAATATTAATTCTCAAGGGAGATTATTAAATGGCTTTTGGCTCATTTGGTCCAGCATCACAATTAGGTGTTGCCCTATATGAAGATACTCCGCCTTTAGAGTATGTACCTGGACGTTCGGAGGAAGAAGTTTCCACCATCATTCGTGCAGTGTATAAGCAGGTATTGGGTAATGCTTACATCATGGAAAGTGAGAGAGCAGAAGTTCCTGAATCACAGTTTAGACAGGGAAACCTCAGCGTACGGGAATTTGTTCGGGCGATCGGTAAATCCGAACTCTACCGTTCGCGCTTTTTTGATACTTGTCCTCGCTATCGCTATACCGAGCTTAACTTTAAGCATTTCTTGGGACGTGCGCCCAATGATTATGATGACATGAAGGCTCATAGCGCGATTTTGGACGCAGAAGGTTTTGAGGCAGATATTGATTCCTATATCGATAGTGATGAATATCAAAATGCTTATGGCGACTATTTTGTGCCCTATCCTCGTGGTTATAAGACCATGCCTGGTCAGACTATGGTGGAATTCACCCATATGTTTGCCTTGCTGCCTGGTGCTGCGGGTAGTGATTTGAAAGGTAGTCTTGCAGGTAAAAATCCTGTCCTCAACAAAGACGTAATTTTAGAAAGTCCAATATCTGTAGTTGCGCCTTCTGGTGGTGCTGCTGGTGACGGTTGGTCTTTCCAAGAGCCACCTTTATCTGCTCGTACTCGTCAAGGTTCTGGCGCGGGAGAAAACGGCAAGATTTATCGCATCGAGGTAACAGGCTATCAGGCTTCTGGAGTTAGAAACCGCGTTGGTAGGTTCCCCAGAAACACAGTTTCGCGCTTCCGTCGCAGCAACAAGGTCTATTTAGTACCTTACGACAAACTATCACAGGAATACCAACGTATTCACAGACAGGGTGGTCAAATCGCTAGTATTACCCCTGTTAACTAAGATCTAGCAATTTTTTAGATAAATATCTGTCTCTAGAGGCGATCGCTATTTTAGTTTTATAGCCATCGATTATTTAGAGACAAAATTTCATATACATCTCGATTGATGGGGATAAGCATTTGTCTCATCCTCTCATTCGATTAATATTCTTCAGGAGAAATCGACTATGGTAGCAGTAATAGACGCACCGCTCGAAATCCGTGCTAACAGTACCGCTGATGACAAAGCGATCGCAATTCGCTCAGTCTACAGGCAGGTCTTGGGTAATCCTCACGTGATGGAAAGCGAAAGATTAACTAGTGCCGAATCGCAGTTTTGCAACGGCAGCCTTAGTCTTAGAGAATTTGTGCGGGCAGTGGCCAAGTCCGAATTTTATCGCCGCCGCTATTTTGAAACTTGTGCGCCCTATCGCTTTGTAGAACTAAACTTCAAGCACTTACTAGGACGCGCGCCCGCAGATCAGGCGGAACTTTCTGAACATATCCAACGTTGTGTTAATGAAGGTTATGAAGCCGAAATCGATTCTTATCTCGATAGCGTTGAATACTCAGAGAAATTTGGCGAAAATACTGTTCCTTTCTACACTGGGGCAACCAGCACCGTCGGTCAAAAACAGGTCAACTACAACCGTACTCTGTCTTTGCTTCAGGGAATTGCTGGGGTAGACAGTGCCGAAAAAGACTCCCGCTTAGTTGATAGCGTAGCCACAAACAGCGCTACGGCAGCCAAAACGCCTTCCACGGGTGGACGGATCTCGCCCTATGCCGATGCGACAGCCAAAAGATTCAAGATTGTGGTTACAGGCTCCAAGTTTGATGCTCCCCGTCGAGTTAGCAACACCGAATATATTGTTCCAGGCGATCGCATGAGTCCTCAGATTCAGCGTATTCAGCGCACTGGAGCGACAATCGTTAGTATCACCGAAATTTAAGTGAGCTAACCACATTTTGCTACCAGACAGTAGCAAATAATTTAATATTCAGGAGAAATTTACCATGTCATTTTGGGTAACAGATTTAGATCCAGTTGAGCTGAGAGAGCGTCAACCAAATCAAGATTTTAATATCATCATTCGCCAAGCTTATAAGCAGGTGTTAGGCAATGCCTACTTGCTAGAAGGAGAAAGATTAGAAACTGCTGAGTCTCTATTCAGGAATGGCGATTTAACAGTGCGGGGTTTTGTAAGAGCGATCGGTCAATCTGAACTATATCGCTCTTTATTTTTTGAAACCTGTTCGCAGTATCGTTTTATTGAAATGAACTGTAAGCATTTTCTGGGTCGTGCGCCTTTAGATCAGGCAGAAATTTCCCAGCACGTACAAATTTACAACAATTTAGGCTACGAAGCTGAGATCGATTCCTATATTGATAGCGAAGAATATCTCAATGCCTATGGCGAGAATGTTGTTCCCTGTCCCCGTACTGTAAGCAACCAGCGTACTTTGCTCAATGTTGGTTTTAATCGTACCTATGCTTTGTATAGTGGTGGCTATGCCAGCAGCGACAATATTACTAACCAAGCCAAGCTAATTTCTGATTTAGCCAGTAACAAACCAACGCCAATCACCTTTCCTAAAAATAGTTCTGGCGGTACTCCTGGCACTAACAACAAGCGTTTTCGTGTCAAGGCGACTAAAGCCAGCATCGGTTCTCTTAACCGCTTGAGCAACCAAACCTTTGAGGTTGATTATGAGCAGCTAAACGCCAAGATCAAAAATCTACACCGTACTGGAGCCAGAATTCTCAGTATCACAGAAGTTTAATTAGAGAAGTTTAGACCAGGAGATTCTAAGTTCTCAAGCAACATAATAAACAAATTGGGGGAACTAAATATTCTTCCCCCATTTAAGCAGAGGGAATTAAGATTATGTCAGGAATGATTACGACTGGAGCTAACAATGTTAGTACTTATGGCAGTCGCACGATCGCCATTAATGTAACTGGTGTCTGTCGTCAAGATGTGATGCGGACGAGCAACTATACGGTAAAAGTGCCTTATAGCCGCATGTCTCAAACAATTCAGACCATTAACCGCATGGGCGGAAAAGTCGCAGGGATATCTTTGGGTAATACGGTGACTCCTGAAGTGGCTACCGCAGCACCCCCCGCGCCAGAACCAGAGACAACAGCTCCGAAACAGTCTAAAGGGCGTGGTCGAAAAAATCGTAATCGCTAGTAATGATACGAGCAGAGATTTTGAGTAATTGACAATAATCTGCTAGTTTTGGGCTGCAAGCTAACGGCTTATGGCTGATAGGTAATCCGACAGACTGTTTTTTCTAGCAGCAAAAATAAATGCTGCTAGGAGCAAAAAGACCAAATTTCTGAGTCACAGCTTCCTTAATATAATTAATAAAATAAATACTTTTCAACTAAATATTGACCGAGCATAATCCATGAACATTGATGAATTTGTCGAACGCTCTTTGGGGAAATGGCGATCGCAACGTAGCGCTCATCATCTAGCATTTCACCATTTTGAAGAAGTAACTTCCCAAATTGAAATTCTGCCCCTAGAAAATAACGATGAGAGAGTAATTGCTCTGTGCAAAGCTAATCAGGTCGATCCGCATTTAGTCACTAGCCCCTTTTATATGACCTGGGAAGGTGAATCAGATTGGGATGAAGATGAAGTGTTGGCGGGTTCTACGGTTTTGGTTCCCGTTCCCGATTTAGAAAATCCCACTCAGGGTCGGCTTTTGAGAGAACAAGGATACGCTGAAACTGTACCCGCGATTGGGCAATATCAGCTGATTGAGGACGGTTCTTTCGTCTTAAACACTAAATATGAACGAGCAACCGCGGAAGAAAAAATTTGGTTTGCTACTCCAAACTTAAGATTTCGAGTATCTTTAATCAAGACAGGAGACGGCAAAGGTGTAACTACCGCTTCTTTCTCTTCGGAAATTCGCTCGCTTAATTTAGACGAGTAGATCGATGTCAATGATCAAGGCAATATCTCGACTAGACAGATAGAATTTCTAATCTTAGGTATGTTAGTCAAGCCTACGCAATAATTAGAGCGAGCGACAAATTTTTTCTCTTCTCAAAATCACATTTCTAAGATCACATTTAAAACCACATTTAATAATCAAACCTCTTTAATCTTTTGACATTGACCCCATGTTGACTAGAGAAAACCATTCAAAGAAAGATAATCGGCTGCTGCATGAGCTAGCTCGTCTCATGTCAGGAGATTTTTCCAATCGTCAACAATCCGATGCCGATCCCAAAAACTATGCTCATATTCGGATTTTTTTTCGTCCTCTGCCCTGGGATTTTTTTTCAGGAATTGGTTTTTATTCGGAGCAGGTTTATGATTACAATCTCTGGACTCCTTACCGTCAAGGAGTACATCGCCTAGTTGATCGTGGCGATCATATCTACATTGAAAACTACAGTCTCCAAAATGCCGAAAACTACGCTGGAGCAGGACATAACCGCGATATCTTACTAACTATTCCTGCTGACTGTATCGAGCGCCGACAGAACTGCTCGATGGTGTTTCGCCAAGAAGGGGAAATGTTTCGAGGTAGTGTTGAACCTGGCAATAAATGCCTGATCCATCGTAAAGGTGTGAATACCTATCTAATTAGCACCGTTGAACTGACCGAAACTACCTGGATAAGCTGGGATCGAGGCATGGATCCCAAAACCCACCAGCAGGTATGGGGTTCAGCAGCAGGACCTTTGAAATTTACCAAGAGAGAAAGTTTTGCTCATGAATTGCCAGTAATTTAACGAAGTTGCTCGTTTCTCGCTAATTTCAACAACATCGACTGATTTTAGACCAGAGATTCATCCGTCTAAGCTAGACAGATTGAACCAAGTCTCAAAGACAAAAGAGTTTAAAAAAAATAAATATAAAATGATTAGTACATCGGAGCTAACAGTAAGGAGTATGCTGCCACCACTAGCTCGCAAAAAAATGCAAGCTTGGATTAGAAGCCGTCATCTAATCTGTTCAGGAAACTTCTTCATACTTGAATCCTTAGAATATTCAACTATCGAGAGATTTGAAGAGTGTGTTCGAGGATTGGGAGGAACTTTTATTTCTGTCGAACCTGTGCGTAAAGTTTGGATCGGCAATCATCGTCAGGTAATTTTGTACCAGGCAAAGGCAAGTTTGCATACTCCTCATCATGAGCTGAAGCAGTATTGGATCAAATATGGCGGCTTCTATACTAGATTTGACGATAAGTCTTGTTGATCGAGAACCATACCACTACGTAAGAAAAGTTGAAGATTATGGTCAGTACTTTGATCAGCACCGTAATCAATCTTTAGAGACTGCCCGAGGAAGCTCACCTCAGCAAGTTATGGCGAATCTAGAGCGCAAAATAGCAGATGCTCAACGTCTAGCAAGACGTCTAGCAAGCAATGGCGGGGCGAGGCTTAATAAGTGGCGAAAACGATCTTTGGGTTAGATGATCGCCAACAATCATTTTTAATCGATCTCGGACAACAATCAGCTAAGAGCAAGTTCTACATTTGGTAACTTGCTCTTATTTCTTTGGAGAAACTTAAACTTGGATCGCCAAAAAATCAGATGATTGTGTTTTACAATACAGGTAATATAAGACTAGAATTAATTAGTATTTAATGCTGCAAAAATAATACTATTGATCCATTAACTGCGTGGTTCGGTAAGATAAAGCAATATTAAAACGCGCCACACTAATATAGTAAATTTAAACTTTAGGGTCGCCTATTTTCAAGATCTAGTAAAGCATTTTTGAATTGCTATTTTTGGCAATTTAGCTGTCAGAAACAGCCGTAGCTTATTGAGTAAACCCACAGCCAAGACAAATTTTATTAAACCTCGGAGATTAATATCGGTATGCCACGCAAAAAAACCAAGTCCACCAAATCCAACGCTAGACCCCGCAAAACAACTAGCTTTTCTGATAAGTCTCAGGTCGGAGTATCCTTGTCCGCTCAGGCGGTAAAAAATCTCAATGAAATTGTCGAGTCTACGGGGTTATCCAAGTCAGGGGTGGTTGAAGGCTTGGTAACGGGCAATTTGGCGATCGCCAGTCAGCTAGCGGAAAAAACTATCTCAATCGCATCGGAGAATGGCGAAGATGCTAACCAGACTGAGACAAAAATTCAGGTTGTTGATGGCGTTGCCCCAACTGCTACACCGACAGAAAAGCCAACAGAGGGAGGAGATACAGGTAAATCTGCTGCATTGTTAGAACTCAAGGAGAAGATTAAAGAACACAAGGCAAGCTACCAGG
>JBCBWB010000350.1:0-1148 GCA_039817275.1 Cyanobacteria bacterium J06648_1
TTTGCTCCCTATCGTCAGGTAAAAGTAGAGCTAGCACAGGCTTTATCAGCAGAAAAATTAGCTAATTTTGGCGAGGTTGAATCAATTCAAGGCACAGGCGAATCCACTCAAAATTTAGTCCAGGAAGTAAGCTTTATTGTACCCAGAGAAAAGCTGACGGCAACTATTGCTAATATTTTGGCGCAGCTAGAGGTGCAGGATCTCAGCGTTAGCGATCCGCCGATTGAAGAGATTATTGGTCGTCTGTTTGCCACAGGCAAGGCTGATTGATTACTGATTATATGCGTAGCGGTATCCACAGCCGCATTACGGAGCGCAGCACGCATGTGCAGATCGTCGTCTTGAGGACTGGGAAAGCTTTGCTTTCCGCGCTCCATCGTCTCTGAAGGAGACTGGGAAGGCTTTGCCTTCTGTGCAGATCGTGCGGTGCTTTGCACCAGTGTCAGCAAAGCTGACCAGAACGCGAATGCGTTCGCAGACGACTAAGAGGCTTACGCCTCTGTGGACTAATTACTGATTACTTACAGGCTAATGTTGACGTTCAATTTCCAATAGCTTTTGTTTTCGTTCAATTCCCCAACGATAACCCCCCAAACTACCATCACTACGCAACACACGATGACAAGGGATAATAACTGCTACAGGATTTGCACCACAGGCACTACCAACGGCTCTAGTTGCCTGCGGTTTATCGATCGCCCGAGCAATTTCGGCATAGTTTCTCGTTTCACCCCTGGGTATCAACCTTAGAGCTTGCCATACCTGTTGCTGAAAAGCAGTTCCTCGAATATCGAGCGGCAAATCTAGATCTGCTGTCTGACCAGCGATCGTCTGTAGTATATGCTCAATCCAATCTCGGTGTTGATTATCATCTTGAATTAAGTTGGCACCGAAGAATTCTTGCTTGAGAGTTTCCGTCAGCTCGACAGAGCGATCACCTAATTTAACCGCACAGATGCCTTGCTCTGTAGTGGCTATCAGCAGGTTTCCAAGAACGCATTTTGCAGTTGAATAAAAAATCCTAATTCCCTTACCACCTTGCCGATCTATTTTTGAAGTCATACCTAGTGTTAACGAAATATTTTCGTGTTGGGGGTTAAATTCTCATACTACAAACTAGATCGAGATCACAGACTGTTGGTAATTAC
>JBCBWB010000351.1:0-1135 GCA_039817275.1 Cyanobacteria bacterium J06648_1
CCTTCTGCGCTTCAAACAGACGCTCTACCAACTGAGCTACCAGGGGAAATAAATATATTTTTCTTTTCTTTTGTTGTTTATTGGTGGGTTGGGAGGGACTCGAACCCCCATGTTCAGCACAATGGCACTTGATTTACAGTCAAGCTCCTTCACCAATTTGGATACCAACCCACCAATAAATAACAAAAGAAAAGAAAAATATATTTCCCCTGGTAGCTCAGTTGGTAGAGCGTCTGTCTGAAGAGCAGAAAGTCATTGGTTCAATTCCAATCTGGGGGGCTGATGGGAAGTAGGCAAATAGGCAAAGCCGTCGCACTTTGAATGCGAAGTTTGGGGGTTCGATTCCCTCCTTCCCAGCCTTATAAACTCCTGTAGCCCAATTGGAAGAGGCGACAGACTTAAAATCTGTTTGTTATGGGTTCAAATCCCATCAGGAGTATTCGGGATAATTACCCGACAAGCCCTTGTAACCCAATTGGTAGAGGTGGCGGTCTTAGAAACCGTTTGTTGCTGGGCAGACGCGAATGCGTCAGATCGTCGTCTTACGACGACTGGGAAGCTTTGCTTCCGCAGTCCAGCCAGGGGTATCGTATCTAATCGAAATAGGTATGAGCATGGTGTCCGAAGCCGAAGTGGTGGAGGCGCTTGTTTGTGAAGCAAGTTATTAGCGGGTTCAACTCCCGTCGGACACCCTTTTAAAATAGAGCTTTCGTTGGCGATCGCCATCCGACGATAAGATGAAATTAAGAGAGCGATCGCTTTTTATTCTAATTCTTGGGAAAAAGATGCTTTAACTACGGGTAATTCATCCCATAAAGTTGTATATCTGGGGCTAACGTTATCTCTCTTGGTAGTCCAAGATTTATTAGTTCCACTCACACCCCAAAATACGGTGTTTCTGCCCATAGTTGAGTTCAGGCAATCGATAGTCTGTATTAGTTTCTGCTGTTTGTTAGGATTATAATCTTGAAGAAAAACATTGCCCTGTCTAACATTCTCTGGCTGTAGTCCTTGCATAATAACCCCAGCTTTCTTGTACTCATAGCCATCACGATAAATTATAGCGTTACGCGAATACGTTAGGACATTTTGCGAAAGCAGAATCAACACACTCTCGAATGGTTTCAAAGTCGTA
>JBCBWB010000352.1:0-1114 GCA_039817275.1 Cyanobacteria bacterium J06648_1
GATCGGTTTCATCGCCGCTGTCGCGATTGGCTCGATCGCCTGGTACAATTCCAAACGCCCCGCTTGCTCGGAAGACTCGATAATTGTTCCCGCACCTTTGAAAAAAAAACGACCTGAAATGATGTCTGCTGCTTGGTTTTCCACCACAATCAAGGTGATACCGTTCGCTAAAACTGAGCGATGTAAGTTGGGAATAGCTATAGTGGAATTGAGAGACATATAGGTATTGGTGAGGTATTAAATAAAGTCTTTTGGTTATCAGCCGTCTGAACCGCCTCTATATATCTAAGCAGCTTTTCACTCCGTAGATAGGGCAATTAAGAAAAAAACCCGTTTCAGTCAACAGTCAACAGTCAACAATCAACAGAATATAGAGTGAGCATTTCAATTTATCTCACTAACAACTAACAACTAACAACTAACAACTAACAACTAACAACTAATCAAGCATGTCTTCTTGGCGGGATCTTGTCGGCTATTTTAGTAAATATCGGGCGATCGCTATATTCAGCATCGCCGCTTCTAGTCTGTTTGAAATTATCGACTTGGTAGTTCCCTACTGCATCGGGCAAATTTTAAACGTTCTGTCGGCACAACCTTTAGACAAGCCTGTGGCGGGTTTAATTTCTCTGACGCAGAATTTGGGTGGCTTCCCTTCTGGTCAATGGTTATCTCTGGGGGTATTGCTAGGAATTATTTTTCTAGTAACGGTAGTGCGATCGCCAATTCAACCTTGGATCGGTGTCTGGCATCACTGGGCGATCGCTCTCAAAGCCAGAAGAGATCACTTTAGTCGGGTAGTCGGTAAAATTTTAACCCTGCCCCTCGGTTATTACGACGAGAATAATCCAGGGCGAATTGCGGGCAGGATCGCCAGGGGAATTGAAAATCATACCTGGACATATCCAGAGATTGCAGGGCAGTTAATTCCTAAATTAGCGCGAATTCTGGGCATCTTTGTCATGATTCTCCTGATCGATGCGGGAATTGCGATCGCTTTTTTGTGTTCTTTTGTTTTTATTCTGGGCTACAGCCTCAAACATTTACGGGTTTTGATCGCCAAGGAAGAACTATTAGAAAAACATCAGGAGAATACCGAAAGTCGTACAGGTAC
>JBCBWB010000353.1:0-1026 GCA_039817275.1 Cyanobacteria bacterium J06648_1
GCACTAACGTGCCATCGTCTGCAAAGCAGACTGGGAAAGCTTTGCTTTCCGTCTTGCCCGAAGGGCTGTGGGTACCCCTCCGTACAAGAGTATTACTTATCGGCTTTATGAGATTTAACGTTTTAAACTAATTTTTAAGCTATCCAAAAAAAATCTAATCTGCCAAAGTTTAACGACATCGACAAGCATATTTGCACCTTAGTAAGTGGATAAGGACTTCGGAGGTTTGTGTTGTCAAGCTAATTCACATTAAGCGTATGTTAGAAGAAAATAGGATTAAGTCAACCACCTGCTAGCAATAGGCATCCGCCACCCCGTACCAAAAGCGCGATCGGTAATCTTAATTCCTGGGGGTGCTTGACGACGTTTAAACTCAGCACGGGTAACGAGCTTCATCACTCGCTCTACCGTCGGGCGATCGTGTCCCGCTTCGGCGATCGCCGTAACAGATTGGTGCTGACAGATAATACGATCTAAAATATCGTCGAGGATTTCATAGGGTGGTAAAGAGTCGGAATCCTTCTGATCTGGCTTTAATTCGGCACTAGGAGGCTTGGTAATAATATTGCTGGGAATCACTTCTTTTTCTCGGTTTAGCCAACGACAGAGGCTAAATACTCTGGTTTTGGGTACGTCGGCAATTACCGCTAAACCACCGTTCATATCGCCATAGAGAGTACAGTAACCCACCGCCATCTCTGACTTATTGCCCGTCGAGAGTAGCAGATAGCCAAATTTATTGGCGATCGCCATCAGTAAATTGCCCCTAATCCGCGACTGAATGTTCTCCTCGGCAATCCCAAACTCTGTCCCCGCAAACATTGGTTCGAGTATTTGATCGTAAGCCGTCATTGCTGGCTGAATTTCGAGCTTTTGACTCTTTATCCCTAGACTACCGACCAAATCCATCCCATCGCTGACGGAATGTCCCGAACTATACGGGGATGGCATCAAAACCCCCAACACATTCTCTGCACCCAAAGCCTCAGATGCGATCGCTGCTACCAAAGCCGAGTCAATCCCGCC
>JBCBWB010000354.1:0-610 GCA_039817275.1 Cyanobacteria bacterium J06648_1
CTATCTACCCAACAAAATCCTAGCCGCCTGTTAGCGTCAGGCAAGATGAGCAAAATCATTGAGAAACTCAGGGAAAGCTTTGATTTAGTCATCTACGATCTTTGCGCGATCGTTGGCTTTGCTGACGTTAATCTTCTAGCAAAAAAAACCGACGGTATCATTGTTGTGACTGGTTTGGGTAAGATTCAAACCGCAGCTCTAAATGAAGCCTTAAGTCAGCTCAAGCTTTGTCAAGCACCAACTTTGGGAGTCGCGATCAACAAAATCAAATAGGCGATCGCCCAGCCAAATACCGACAGGCGTTGCTGATTTAAAGTATCCCATATGCAAAGCGGCTTGCACTAAAGCACTAGCTTCGCTTCGCCCGCATGTAGTAATCTGTTCGTAGCGCAGCGCATTCGCGCAGATCGTCGTCGGAGCCGCTCCATAACGGAAAACAAAGATTTAAGTGTAATGAGTGTAATCGCCAGTTTATTGACAATCCCCAGAACATACTGATTGGACAGGAAAAGCTTTTCCTGTCCAATCAGTATGTTCTGGGGATTGTCAATAAACTGGCGATTACACTCATTTCACTTAAATCTTTGTTTTCCGTTATGGAGCGGCTCCG
>JBCBWB010000354.1:620-1021 GCA_039817275.1 Cyanobacteria bacterium J06648_1
GCAAGAGCAGCTGAAGTTTCCGAAAGATGACTCCACTTCCCATATGGTTTGTTCTTTATTATTAGTCATTTATCCTAAAAGACACTATGTCCTTGTCCCTAAAGGGATCGTGAGTTGCTCTATGAGGGAAACCCTCAAGACCGCACTCACTCACCGCTTCGCATATTCTTGGTCTTTTGTGTCTATTCTCAACTAACAACTAATGACCGATGACTGACCAATGACCAACAACCATTCTGGGGCAACTAACAACTAACAACTAACAACCAATTAAAAATGTTTAGCAGTCTGCTTATTAGAATTAAACTGAAATCTTTTGCTACCATTGGTTTCTCCATACAGATTAATGGTTATGGTTGGTTTTTCTCCTACTGCTTCAATGCTATGAATTGCCTCGGTGG
>JBCBWB010000355.1:0-998 GCA_039817275.1 Cyanobacteria bacterium J06648_1
CGTGATGGTTCGGCAGAAGAGGGGTCGGAATTTGGTTTTTCCTTCAGATTTCTACTCAACAGAGAATTTGGCGATCCGAGTACTCCCTCTGGGACACAATTTGACTATCAATTTGTTTTTGATTCTGCCACTCCTGATGATATATCAACTGAAGCTACTAGCGGCATAATTACTTTTGACGCTATTGCCGATGGTATTACCGAACCGACAGAATCTTTGCAGCTCAACCTTTCAAATTTGGTTGGACCCCCTGGAGGAAGAAGACCAGTCTTTCCGTCGTCAGGAGGAAATTCGGCAACATTTAATTTGCAAATTGAAGACGAATGTTTCCTTTCAGGGACAAATATTCTGACAGAGAACGGTTATCGTCCTGTAGAAGAGTTAAAGATAGGAGATAATGTCAAAACTTTTGACGGCAAAATAGAAGAGATAAGGTGGATTGGCAAACAGACTCGTCATCGTGATAATGCACATCCGTTGCGCTCTTTGCCGATTCAGATTAAGGCTGGTGCTTTGGGTAATGGTCTACCCACAAATGATTTATATATTTCTCCCGACCATGCCCTGCTAGTGGAAGGCTTATTAATCAATGCAGGAGCATTAGTCAATGATATTTCGATTGTTAAAACCTATCCTGAAAAGTATGTTTACTATCACGTCGAACTAGCCAATCATGATTTATTGGTAGCCGAAGGTACGCCAGCAGAGAGCTTTTATCCTAACCGCGAAGATCGCTTAGTCTACGATAACGGCGCAGAATACGATCGCTTTTACCCTTACGGGAATAGTCAGTTGATGCTCTATCCGCTGGATTATCCTCGCATCAGCAGCACGAATAAAGTACCGAAATTCATTAGTCAGAAACTGATGCAAATTGCTGAAGAAGTGTCTAGGAAAACAGCCTTAGTCGCATAGTTTTTTAGGCGCTGGTTTCTTAAAAAGGGATATCATCAAAACCTCTGCTAGTGAGTATTTCCATGATGCTCAATGGACGCGAA
>JBCBWB010000356.1:0-977 GCA_039817275.1 Cyanobacteria bacterium J06648_1
CTCAATCGGCGAGAGCCAAGCACCTCCTGTCGCAAAATGGTCTGTTGCTGAGTTTTGTTGGTTGTAGTCATAGTTATTCTGAAATTTAATGAAGTATCTGGTTATCTTAAATCTGGAGAATATAGTATCTACATTCTATTTTCGCACTCGGATGATGCGAGAAAAATACAATTAATCTAAAGGCTGGGTATCGTCCAAGAAAAACCACGATTTTTACTCGATCTATGAGTAAAACATGTCATTTTGTAAATTTTTTGCTAATAATTATTTAGTAAGGCTTGCCAGCTAGAACGAGCTAAAAGGCTCTGTCGATCCTGGGCTTTATTCCCCGCCCATCAGGATTTACATGCTATTTTAAAGTAGCGACTAAGATACAAGAGCTGGATTTGCTCTGTAACAGTATCTTAAGAAGTTTTTCGTCTGATGTCAGGAAATATACCCTGGAAATCTGGTAAAGTTTTATAAAACTGAGTGCTTCTCAGACATTTTTTGAGAAAGCAACCTCAAGGCATAATAGAAAAGTACGTTTTCACGAATCTTGCAGCCTTAAAAATATATTTATCTAAGCAAGAGGATTAAAAAATTATGACAATAGCAGTAGGACGCGCGCCAGCCAAGCGCGGTATCTTTGATGCCGTCGATGACTGGTTAAAGCGTGATCGTTTCGTTTTCGTCGGCTGGTCTGGTATTCTTCTCTTCCCCTGTGCCTACATGGCAATCGGTGGTTGGCTTACCTGCACCACATTTGTAACTAGCTGGTACACTCACGGTTTGGCTAGTTCCTATTTAGAAGGTTGTAACTTCTTGACTGTAGCCGCTTCCACTCCCGCAGACAGCATGGGTCACTCCCTGTTGTTCTTATGGGGACCCGAAGCAGGCTGGAGCTTTACACGCTGGTGCCAAATCGGTGGTCTATGGGCTTTTGTAGCTCTGCACGGTGCTTTCGCTCTGATCGGCTTTATGCTACGTCAGTTCGA
>JBCBWB010000357.1:0-975 GCA_039817275.1 Cyanobacteria bacterium J06648_1
GATCGCGCCTGTTTGAGTTTGGGTCGGCGTTTAGGTGTTTCGGTGATAACTTGCGATCGCGCAGTAAGTAAATAAAGGAACGAACTCATCAATATCTTTGATCTACAGTGGTTCGGTAAAAGCGATCGCATCTAAATAAATTATTAGCAATTATCATTTCTGATTGAGCCATCTGACATAGTTGTATTACAAAACTGCGCTCCCAATAAATCGGCATTATCCAAATTAGCATCGAGAAAATTTGCTCCTTTTAAATCAGCCTTACTCAAATTGGCGTTTCTTAAATCTGCTCTCATCAGCTCTGCATTCGTCAGAGCAGAATACCAAAAACTAGAGTCTCTGAGATCCATATGATTTAGATCGGCTCCTTCTAAATTATCTCCGCTTAAGGAAATTATTCCTGTCTGACTTTTCTGATTGACTAGCGTGATTAGCTTCGCTTCTTTCAAAAAGAGAACTAACAAACCCTGTCGTTCATCATCCAACTGTCTGAGCAGAGTTAGAGTTTTGGCACGAGCAAGACTACGAACTTCATCATCGGGATTAGAATTCCTCAGCTTGCGATCAAACATCAGCTCGCTGATATTTTCATAATATTCTTGTAATGCTTCCTCTTGATGATGTTCATTTGCTATTCCTTGTTGTAAATGCTGGAAAGCATAGCCTGAAACTGCTATTAACATTGGCAGAAGAAACAACTGCATAAAATCCCAAAAAGTTTTTCCTCTAAAACCCCAATTAAAAAACCGACTCATCGTTAAATATTGCTTGCTTTTCAAATAAACTTGTAACACGAAACACTATTACTGTTTGGCTTGATTAAAATTAATTTACGTGTGGCTTTTAACTTAGATAGAATCAAATAATTGCGCTTAACATCTGACTGATAAAATAAAAAGTCTGCAAGCTTACCGAAGGAAATAACCATGCGACTATCCCAAATGCTGTTTGTGACGCTACGAGAGACACCAGCAG
>JBCBWB010000358.1:0-961 GCA_039817275.1 Cyanobacteria bacterium J06648_1
ATCAAGGAAAAATGCCTTATGGTATTTACCCAGGCTATGTTCTAAGGCTACGATCTGTCTCAGCAGGTGTGGCACTTCCCGAAGGCGATGAGAATGGTGCAATAGTAAGAGTTCGGCAGCATTATTAAAATGTGAACCTTCGTCTTTGACTAGATGATGAGCGATCTGCCTAATCTCCTGACCAAAGTGGCAATAATACTCTTTAAGATCGCGACGGTAGGAATAAACTGAACCAATCTCGTCAAACATCAGCGTGACGAGAATAGTAAACTCATCTTTGAGCAGTGTCTGGATCGGCGCAAAATTATGGACTCGCTGCTTAAAGCGATCGCTCATTTCCTGATAGTCTATGTTGGTCAGACAATGATAGGTGCGTCGTAAAGCTTCGTAGTGTTTTAGCTCATCCTCTAGCCAGAGATCTAGCATAAGTAAGAAATTAGCATTTAGTTCAGTCCGACGAGACATCAGATAGTCGTAGAGAATCTGAGAATCGCCTTCGGAATAGACATCTCGACTCAGCAACAGACGGAAATTATCGACAACTCCAATCGGTGCATTGCGTAAATACTGCGGATCAAGTTGATGTTCTAAGGGCAAAACCCGATCTAATGACCATTGATTCTGCTGCAAATTCAAATTCCGAACCCGATGTTTAGTCTGTCGAGAAGGTAAGGCGATCATAAGCTTATTGAATTCCGATATTTGAGTGATCGTTCTAAATAGAAGTAATCAGCATAAATGGCTATGATGAGCATCTAATAACCAATTCAATAAAAAGCAAGTTCGTTATCGGCAACAATATGCGGAATAATTAGGCAGTTGCGTCCTGTAATTAAGGATTTGTCTCCGCGCAAAATAATTCCCGCCGCCTCACCATCAACTTCCCAGCTACCAATCATGTAGTGATAGCCAAAAGCTTCAGGTAACTTGACATATTCCTGCACAATAAAGCCATCGGCAC
>JBCBWB010000359.1:0-945 GCA_039817275.1 Cyanobacteria bacterium J06648_1
GTTAATAAATTATCGTAACCGTCATACAACGGCAATATTGTGGGAAGAAAATCTACACCACAATTTGCCTCCCCTACAAATTAATTATTTAATAAACAAACAAAAAAATAACCCACGCAGGTGGGTTTTGCTCGTGTAGATAAGCCATTGCGTTGCGCGGGTTCCCAAGGCAGCGCGGTCTTGGGGGTTTCCCCCATGAGGACTGCCGCCGCGTTGTAGCAAATGGCGTGCGTTAGCGCAGCGTGCCCGGAGGGCATATTAAGTAGGTGAACAAAAATATTTACCGTCATTATTCGCTGCGCGAAGTAATCCCAACCCTTGCGATTGCTTCGTTTCACTCCGTTCCACTCGCAATGACAATGTGTAATTAATTTTGTTTAATTACTTATTTACAACCCGCACAGGCGGTGAATCTAGTTGGCGGTGTCGGTTTCCGTCCCGCCAAACTAGTGAACCCGGAGGGGTTTTGCCTGTGTAGCCAAGCCATTGCTGTCTTGGGGTCTCCCCCTTCGGGTATCTCCTTACCCTAACGGGTCAGCAAGCTGAACGGAGACGCTGCGCTAACACCACTCCCCTCAACCGAGCGCCACTTGCTACAACGCGGCGGCGGCAGTCGCTCATGGGGGAAACCCCCAAGACCGCGCTGCCTTGGGAACCCGCGCAACGCAGTGGCTTGGGAACCGAGCCGCACCTTCGGTGAACGGCACGGGGGTGGATTCACCACGTAGAGCAAATGGCGTGCGATTTTCAATCGCCAGGTGAGAATAAAATTTAACTCTTTTGCTTTGCGTAAGTCCTGTTATAAATATAGTTCCCACTTTTAATATGTAAATATCATTGCAGTCGCAAGAATGAGAGGGAAGGTAGGAGTTAGGAGTTAGGAGTTAGGAGTTAGGAGTTAGGAGTTAGGAGTTAGGAGTTAGGAGTTAGGAGTTAAGGTTTACT
>JBCBWB010000035.1:0-33709 GCA_039817275.1 Cyanobacteria bacterium J06648_1
TCGCCATCAATTTTTGACCTATCGGCATTTATACTTATTTCTATCTTGCAGAAATAGAGCAATAAAATGCAAGCAATACCCGAATTTTTTTAGTCGTAGTTCAATTAGCCTGACTTTAATTTTGCCCTCATCTTTTGCAACTTCAACATGGTGATACAAAACATCAGCCACAAAAAGCCAATACCATAGCCGCCAATGATGTCTGTCGGCCAATGTACCCCGAGATAGAGACGGCTCAAACCAATTGCGCCAATCAGCATAACTGCCAGTAGATAGATGAGCCAGGCAAATTGAGGTAGGCGAGTTGCAAACAGATACGCCAGAAAGCCATACAATACCGTAGAGCCTAAAGCATGACCGCTAGGATAACTAAAGGAAATCTCTGTGACTGCCGATTCCCACAAATCGGGGCGAGCTTTGCCAAATACTGATTTCAGACCATAGCTCAGAATCACTCCTCCAGCACAGTTGATCGCAAATATCTTGGCTTTGGCATAACAACGTTGCCATACCAGCAGGGCAAGGGTAACAACGGCAACTACCGTCACAAAATCAGGATTATTAAAGCCAGTAATAAACTCCATCAGGCGATCGAGAGTAGGATTGGCAAAAGAATGAATCCAGAGCAAAATTGCGCGATCAAACTCGAAGGGATCTTGTTCTAATACTTCATCGGAGATTTGAGCCACAAGATAAATTATCAGCAGACAGCTAATCAAACCGACTACTCCTACCGTAGCGACAAGAGAAGCTATTTTGGGATTAATGGTGCGGCGCCAAAACTCAACTAACTTTGGTAATAGGGTCTGCATATATAGAAATATAAAAAAGAAGCCTTATTAAACCTCCTCTGGCTGTAAACTGCTAAATAAATATATCTGGTGTGGGTATCATTATCGTACCTCAAGGCTTAGAGCCTAGAGCTTAGAGCTGATAGTTTTATGATAAATATCAGTCTGGCGAGAAGAAGCAGCTCTGTCTGTAAATAGAGTTTTTAATTCTTTGTTCCAGAGCATTAGTAATTTTTGACAGAGTGTTTTAACTATGCCAGGATGTTCGATAATTTGGGCGATCGCTGACGATAGTTTATGCTCTTTAATGCCCTCTATAAAGCGATAATAAGCCAATCGCCGCTGAAAAATAGCAAGGTTTTCTGCCAAAGTCTCAAGCAAAGGAGATTCTTGTGGCAGATTAACTTCTAGATCGATAAAGCTCTGGGTAATGGCGCAAGATTCGGCGAGATACTGCGTTGGCTTTCTACTAGAGAGGGATGTTGCCCTTGTACGGTAATAATAGTACGGTTGCTCTAACAAATAAAATCGTGCCTGCTGTCGAAGACATTTTAAATAAAGGGAAAAGTCTTCGCCAACCTTCAATTTTTCATCGTACCAAATTTGGTTCTGAATTAAAAAATCCCTCCTAATCAAGGGTTTGGTATAGCCTAAACTCCAGGTTCTTTTGGCATTGATATGGGCTAAACGATCGCTGGTAACAAACTTTACCGCATCAATTGAAGCGATCGATGATAATTTTAGTTGATGAGCTTCGTCTCGCAGAGTACTCCAAGGTTCCGACTCGCCCTCGTTAATTAAAAACAAATTATCAGCAACTAGATCGGCATTTTGCGCTTCTCCTGTGGCGACTAATGTTGCTAGTCTTTGGGGAGCATACCAGTCGTCTGAGTCTAGCAAAGCAATCCATTTCCCTCGCGCCTGCTCGATCCCTAGATTTCTTCCATAGCTCACTCCGCGATTTTGTTTATTTTCCAAGATTCTGAGTCGGCGATCTGAAAAACTGCGGGCAATTCTAACAGTAGAGTCACTAGACCCATCGTCGATCAAAATCACCTCTAAATCGCGGCAGCTCTGAGAAAAAACTGATTTTAAAGCTTTGGCAATATATTTTTCACTATTGTAGGAAGGGATAACTACAGACACTTGGGGTTTCATAGAGCTAAATTTCTGCTGAGATTATTTCTCTAGATAGGATGTAGCTGGCTGGATTATGCATGTAGCTATCACTAATAAATTTGGGGTTTATATTTTTTTATGGAGGCTGTTCTAGCCCAGATTTGCTCAGGACGTTATTCTAGCTAGATGCTCTGCTTATTGACAGTTGTTTATCCCGTAATCTGAGATTACATGTAGCTCTAGGTCTAAGCTGCCAACAGTATATTTTAGACTGCCCCACAGCAAGTCTTTGCCTAGTCAATTACTATCACTGCCGCCGCAAATTACTCTCATGACCAGAGTTTAGCTGTGGTGCAATAAATACTTATCAGACTAAATTGAATAGTTATAAATAATTGTTTTCAGATTACACCTGGTCGGCTGAATTAGCAATATTTCTAAATATAAAATTTATTTTTCTTGATTGGCAGACATATTGACAACACCCGTATCTGTGGCTTGTTTACTGGTATTGTTGAACAAACCCAAGCTAAATATTTCAGCTAAATACCTAAAATTAAATAATGAATGATGCCGAACAGTGGTGCCTAGTCACAGTACGTCAGTGGAAAAGAAAGTCCTTTATCAAATTTCTGGACAATGAAATTGCCAAACAGCAGTTGCAGGAGCTTATCTTAGAAGTTATTGAACCCGAAGATGCGGTATACGACAGTATGCTTTTATTACGTATTAGTGGCTATGCAGAAGTGAGAAAAGCATTACAGCAGATTGAATATTTTCAAGGTGTCCAGCGATTAAAGCCGAATGAGGCCCAGAGAATGATGAATAGATGAATCAAGAGATAAGATAGAGCCTCTTTTAGAGGAGCAGCGAAAAATTCTGCTCATTATATATCTGCGCTGATGCTTCAGACATTAGCCCCATGAGTTATTTAGACCAACGTAAAGATCTGCCAGAACCAAGACTCCTAGATGAATTGTAGATGGTTGTCTAGTTGGCGAAACATCACAAAGGGAAACAAAAAATCAGCTCTCAAACAAATCTAGATCTGACTTGTTACCGTCAATATGTTCAATCGCCTCATCTAAAAATAGCTTCGCTTCATTACCACTAGCATTAACTGAACCTAGAGAGCTTCTGAGTTTTGTCGTGATCAGGATCAGCTTGCGGGCAATAATCTGGATCAGTTTAGTATCTTTCTTAGTCTGAGCCGAAGCGCTTTGATTAATTTGGTTGATTTCGCGCTCCAACAGTTTATTGAGATTGTTGACTTCAACTAAGATCTTGCCAGTGCTGACCATGGGCTGTTTGATCAGATCTATTTTCGACTTGGCGAGATTAACAGTATCCCTCACGTGGTTTAGCTGGTGTATACCACTCTCAATCGTCTGAGACTGCTCTTTGATAATCGCTTTCGAGAGAGACAAGCCAACGTGTAAGGCTATTGCTTGAAAATTCTCGATTTCCTCTGGCTGCCAGTCTTTAAAATCGAAACATTGATGAGCAACCAGTAGGCCATAAATTTTACCGTTGTCCCAATTAATTGGCGCTACCAAATTAGATCTAACGCCTATTTTGGCAAGATTTTCTACATAGCAATCTGTCATACCCGCTTCAAAAATATTGGGAATGGAACGAATACGCCCTTTTTGATATTGGTCGATGTAGCGATACTCAAAACAGGGATCTTTAATCACGCTGCCCAAAATTGGCGCGAGAGCGGGGGCGCTGGCTTCGGCAACAATTTCTCCCATGTTGGAGTTTTGCAATCCGTATACGACAACGCGATCGCAGTTGATAATTTCTTTTGCTTCTAGAACTCCTGTCTGCAATACTGACTGGCTATTGGTTGCGCTATGAATTTTTTTCGTAGCGGCGGTTATTAGCTGCTGCGCTGCCTTGATGTTTGCCATTTGAGATACCAGGGCAGTATGGGCTTTAAGAGCAGTAAGCTGTTCGATTAACCAGCCAGATATCTGGAGGACAAACCCAACTTCAGACTGTTGCCATTGGCGAGTGGTAGAACATTGATGCATTACCAAAAGTCCGTATAGAGAATTGTCATCATGAACAATTGGCGCCACCAAGTTAGACTTGACATCGATTTTTTCTAAAGTCTCGATATGGCAGGGATTAATTCCTGATTTGTGAATATCACTGATGGCTCGAACCCGTCCTCTGCTATATTTTTCGATGTAGCCCGACTCAAAACAAGGATCTTTGATGGTGGTTCCCAAAGTCTGAGCGTACCCAGGCGTAACTGCTTCGGCGACAATTTTGCAGTAAGAATCGGACTGCATACTATAGACCACAGCGCGATCGCATTTGAGGGCTTGATAAGCAATTTTCACTCCAGCCTGAAGGATATCGCTTTCAGTTTTGGCTACCCGCAGATTTTGGAATAGTTCAGTCAAGTTAACGTTAGCTGCCGAACTATTAGTTGAAATCTCAGACAATGATAGTGATGGTTGAATGGTCATAGGATTATGAATATTTTCTAATTTTTATCCCAACTTCAGCAAGTAATATCTTCGACCTAGCTGAAAGAAATAATATGGCTAAATAATGGCTAAATAAGAATGATATATTTGCTACTTCTATATTTATGTGTATCCACTGAAAAATTTTAACGTATTCGGGTCATAAAATCTTCCGTAGAGCTAAGATCAGCTAAGGCTTAAACGCTCATAATTGGCTGTTTGTTGCCATATTTGTTACTCGGGCAATCATAAATTTGGCAGCAATAGTTTCTTGCTCAAAGCGTCGGAATACTTACCTAATTGAAGAGATCTAAAGTCAAGCTCTAAGTAGGTTGGCGATAAAATGGGTTCTAAGCTCTAGGCAGCTCTCAGATATGGTTCGATTGGCGATGAGATATCAGCAACCTCAATTTTTCTTCTGATAGCTAATCTTTAATCGGTATTTGCTATCGACGGCAATCTAGAGCTAAAACCTGCAAGCAATTGACTAAATTTAATCGGCTGTTCAAAATGAACATTATGTCCGCTGTTTAAGACAACTTTCAGTTCAGCTTGAGTACAAGCATCGGCGATCGCTCGATTGAGTTTAACAAACTTACGATCTAACTCCCCCACAATTAGCAGCAGCGGAATTTGGATCGCTGATAAGCTGTCCCAAAGAGATGGCTGAGTTCCCAAACCTAGGTTGCGTAGAGACTTGGCTAGGTGCTTGGGGTCGTTGTCCAGTCTGCGAGCGATCGCCTGAAAAGCATCTGGATGCTGCACAAAAGATGCAAATAGAGGATTGGCATACCATCTCTGGATAAAGTCTTTTAAATCTCCTGACTCTAGCTGCTGCGCTAACTGCTCATCTTGTCGCCGTCGGCGATCTCGCTCTGACTTGCTGGCAAGTCCAGGAGAAGCCGACTCCAGAACGGCTCCGTAAAAATACTGAGGAAAATAAACAGCTAAATAGAGAGCAATTCTGCCTCCCATGGAATAGCCCACGACTATACACCGTGTGATCTGTAACTCCACCAGGAGATCGATCAGTGCTTGAGCTACCTGGGGCATTTGATCATCGATATTGTCTCCATTCTTAGTTTGACCATGACCAGGGAGATCCACCGTAAGACAACAAAAGCCCTTCAGGGGAGGAATTGCCCGAGCAAAATCGCGACAGTCACCCATAAAACCATGCAGCAGCAAAATTAACGGTTGATGGCGATCGCCATGTAAAACATAGTTGAATTTATATTTACTGTGCATTGTGTTGTCTGGCTTCTAGAATCTCAAACCACATCCCGTTACTCGTCAGTTTACACAACTATACGCAGCTTAAATAAAGCTAAAGTTGAGCAGGATCAAGAAGATTCTATGTTTGTATTACGATGTATCAGTGAAATAATTAGATTTCAAAGGGGCAGATATTCCCACCGAGATCTATCGATTTTCAGTACGGTCAAATTGAAATAACAGTTTGGAGATTCATCATGAACGAGCGTCGTCAAGAATCCTATGCTATTCGTTTAGAAGCTGCGGAGTTAGCCCGAAGTCGTGCTTATCCAGCGCAAAAAGCCAACGGAGATGAACAGAAGTATGCTGGGGAAAAATACTTCATGTCCTTTACTAAAGGTTTGCCCCACGAATCTGAGACGGGTTTGCTCCACAAGCCGCAAGATTTTGTCGAACTGCGACGGGCGATCGATGATGGTTTTATCGACACTTTTTCTGATCGGGTACGCCAGGGGAGCCGAGTAGAGGTAAACAACGGCACAGAAAAACAAATCACCAAGCCAGGGGCTTTTAGACAGTGGGAAGCACCGACAGCAGGAGTTGTCTATGAACTACAGGGGGCAGATGCTCAAGCCGTAACGATGCCCCCCGCACCACCCCTACTAAATGTCAGAGGTGCCGCTAATCCAGAATTAGTGCTGGAAATGGCAGAGGTCTATGAGCTGGCGATTTTAAGAGATGTGGAGTTCAATAATTTTGAATTAGGGGGAGTAGATACCTCTGAGGTTCAAGGTTCCATTGATCGTCTTAATACCCAGCCTTATATTGGCAACCAATTTGGACGACCGCGCAAAGTTGAACCCGACGGCAAGCTGAGCCTACAGACTGTTTTTCGCGGGTCAGCTCCTGGGGTAGAAGTAGGTCCTTATCTTTCACAATTTCTGCTTTTGGGTACTAATGATCGCAACGGTAAAGGCGGCGTTGCTCAGGGAAAAATCGGCTATGGGGTGCTACAAATTGACCAGAAGGTGCCAATTGCCGTTCCTGGCAAAGACTTTATGACCAACCGATGTGACTACGTATCCGTCCAGCGTGGTTTGGAACAGGTTCCAGAAGCTTACTGTGAAGACGAACAAGGTTTGACTCTCCGACGTTTTATTTCTACTCCTCGCGACCTCGCAACCTATGTCCACTACGATGCTCTTTATCAAGCTTACTTGAACGCCTGTATCATTCTGTTGGAGATGAAGACTCCTTTCGATCCTGCTTTCGATCATTTATCAGGTGGTGGTGTCGCCTCAGTCAACACGACTACACGCCGCAATGCAGGAGGATTTGCTTTATTTGGAGGCCCTCATATTCTCAATCTGGTGACAGAAGTTGCCACTAGAGCCTTAAAAGCAGTTCGGTTCCAAAAGTTTAACAATCATCTCCGTCTACGTCCAGAGGCATTGGCCGCGACAATAGAGCTGTTACGCAATCCTTCTGAGGTAGCCAAAAATTTGACTCCCCCTGGATTAACTAGAGATGTCGGTAAGTTCAAAGGCTGTTTAGAAGATACTTTAAAGGCGATCGCACCTTTTGCCGATAATTCTCATTTTTTACCGATGCCCTTTCCCGAAGGCTCACCAATGCATCCCTCCTATGGCGCGGGACATGCTGCTGTAGCAGGAGCCTGTGTGACGATGCTCAAGGCATTTTTTGATACTAGTGCGGTACTAGCACAGACAGGAAATCAAGTTGCTTTTAAGCGTTTGGAGGTGAAAGATAAGTGTTCGGAGGTGGAAGATCGACCAGTTGCTTATCGAGCGCCAGCCGTAATCGCCAATCCTACCAAATCCGACAGTCGGGAGCTAGACCGCGATGATAGCTTAACCGAGTTTCTGACTCTCGAAGGAGAACTAAACAAACTAGCGGCTAATATTTCGATTGGTCGCAATATGGCGGGAGTTCATTTCTTTAGCGATTACTACGATAGTTTGCGGCTGGGAGAGGAAATTGCGATCGCCGTTTTAGAAGAGCAAGCCTTGACCTACGCCACCGATCCTTTTGTACTGTCGTTGCCTACTTTCGATGGTGAAATTATCAGGATTGGTCGCCGATGAATCGTTTACCCCGTCGTCGAAAAAGATTCCAGCCACCCCTGCGGGGGCGGTTGGCGGCAAATTTAGCCCCGAGACAGCAGCAGGATCATTCCCTACCGGAGCTTCGCTCTCGTCCTACCATGGGTTATAAATCGCCCCAAAAAATCATTAATTGCGAGCAAGATGAACTAAGTAAAGACCTCAGCTCGCTCCAGCCTTCTGGTCAAGAATTGCTGACCGTAGAACAAAACTCCGTTCCTACTCCTGCTCCACCACAACCAAAACCACAGCTAAAACTTGGGCAATGGTTGCTCGGACTGGTCATTTTGCTAATTTTGCTGGTGCTGATTGGCAACTTGTTCTGAACACAAGACACCACGAAACCCAATCTCAAGTCCAAATTTGCTTTGAACTACTAAAAAATGAGTACTTTATTTGCTACTAATCGCGTTTTCAAGCAGGGTCCTACTCCCAGACAAGGAGATACCCTAATTCTCCCTCGTGCCGTTGATTTTGAGTTAAGTAATAATCAAGCAGAACAGTCAATTTATTTTTGCGATCGCTTAGATCAAGATAACTATCAAGAAATTGGTAGTTGGGAATTTTTCCGTCGATTGGATGAAGACACTGCCACAGATATTCTGTTTTATATTCATGGCTATTCCAGTTTGCCCGAACCAGCTGCTTTTCGACGTACTCAAGAGCTTCAGCAACTATTTGAACTGACAGACCGTAGCCGAAAAGTTTTGGTTATCCCCCTGATCTGGCCTTGTGACAATGACCTAGGACTGGTCAAAGATTATTTTGACGATCAGAAGGCGGCTGATGCCAGCGATATGTCTTTTATGCGCTTTTTTGAAAAGTTCTTTCAGTGGCTGAGGGAAAGAATACAGCCTGGAAATGCTCCCTTTACGAAGAAGCTCCATGTCCTTACTCAGTCGATGGGTGCTAGGGTATTAGTTGGAGCTATTTCTCGGGCAGTTTACTATTATCAAACGGCGGGATTTCCCCAGATATTTAGCAATGTCTTTATGGCTGCGCCAGATATTGTGAATGAAGCTTTAGAATTTGGTCAATCCGGTCAACACCTTCCTGGCGCGACGCAAAATCTGATCATCTATCACGCAGCTGACGATTGGGCATTGACTGCTAGTATTGCCGCCAATATTTTTGGGCTAGTTGCCTCTAAGCGTTTGGGTCAAAAAGGACCAGAGAATTTTGAGCGAATACCAGATAACGTCTTTGCCTTCAACTGTAGTGATTTTAACAATACTTATGATCGCCTGGCAGGTCATCGATATTTTGGGGCTTTGCCCAACCAGCCGACCCAGCCTGGATTACTATTTCGGCATATGCAGCTCTGCATTGAACGCCAACAAGTTATCATCCCCATCGGTAGCAGAACGGCAACTCTTGAACCTCAGCTCTGGTCATAATATTGCTTTTTGCTCTCTGTAAAAAAACATTTGACCAAAAAATCAGTAGGCGATCGCCTTTCTAAGCGGCGGATACGCCATATTCTGCTTCTAAAACACGACAGTAGTAAGTTTGTAGCTGATCGGTAGCGGCAGCCCAGCCCCACTGTTCGGCTTCGTGACGGGCATTGAGGCGTAATTCCTCCCTGATCCGAGTTGCTTCTAAGAGAGATTTGGTGGCGGTAATTGCGCCATCGGGGTCATCTGGTTCAAATAAATAGCCGTTGACTCCATCGGTGACGATATCGGGAATTCCTCCCGAACGAGCCGCAACAACAGGGCAGCCAGCAGCCATAGCTTCTAACAAGACTAAGCCTAAAGTTTCGGTACGGGAAGGAAAAACAAAAGCATCAGCAGAAGCAAAAGCTGAGGCTAATTCTAGCCCTTGTAAATAACCGACAAAATTGGTTTTCGTGCCAGCAAAGTGTGTCTCCAATGCCTCACGATTGGGGCCATCACCCACAATTGCCAGACGAGCCTGAGGGATGGCTTCTAAAACGGGTTTAATGCGATCAATTTCCTTCTCGGCAGAAACACGACCAACATAAAGTAGCAAAGGTGCATCAGGATTGCCCTGAGATAAACGCGATCGCATTTGAGCCGAAGCCAAGTGCGGCTGGAACATTTCTGTATCTACTCCTCTTTGCCAGAGGTCTACCCGTTCAATACCGTGATTGACTAGTTCCTTAACCATGGCGCTAGAAGTGCAGAGATTTAACCGTGCCTGATTATGAACTGCCTTGAGTAATTCCCAAAGGAGTCCTTCTAATGCTCCTAGACCATAGTGCTGAAGATATTGGGGCAGATGGGTATGATAAGAAGCAATCAGAGGTATATTCATCGTTTTAGCGTAGTAAATTCCGCCGACACCCAAAAAAGCAGGATTAACCACATGAATTAAATCGGGCTGAAACTTTTCAATCGCATTCTTGGTTCCCAGAGGTGGTAAAGCCAGCTTTAGCTCTGGATATAGAGGCAAAGGCATCCCTGGTACGCCATAGACTTGTGCGCCCTTATACTCCGTTAATCCTCCCTCGGGCGCGACTATCAAAACGCGATCGCCATTACGTTCTAAATGTTCGATCGTGTGGCGCAGACGGGTAACAATACCATCAACCTTGGGTAAAAACGTCTCTGTAAATAGGGCAATACGCATAATATCAATTAGCTTTAAATATGGCTTAAAAATTAAAAAGGTTGAGAAAATATATTAAAAATTCAGCAATTTTGTTAATCATGATATGTAAGATTCTACCGCTAGCGTTGAATATCATTAGCAATAATTTCGACTTAGAGTTGTCTTAACCCTCTCTTCACTCAATTCTCCAGCTAGCAAGGGCTAAACAAAGCCAGCCAATTATAAAGGCAATTCCTCCTAATGGGGTAATTGCCCCCAGCCATTTTATGCCAGTCAACGTTAGAGCATAAAGACTGCCTGAAAAGATAAACATGCCCGCGATAAAAGCATATCCCGCCACCGTTAGTAAAGTTGAATTGGGAAAACGGGACAACAGTAAGGCCACCAACATTAAAGCCAGAGTATGATACATCTGATAGGTAGTACCAGTATTCCAAATAGCTAAAGACTTAGTGCTAAGACGATCCTGGAGAGCATGACTGGCAAAAGCGCCAAAAATCACTGATATCCCGCCTAACATCGAGGCGATCGCTAAAAAAATTCGACTCACAATTTTTATCCTTTGAGTTATTAACAAATCATAATATTTTTTGCGAAAATACTTAAATAATGACGATTAGCCTAGTCAATCTGCAATTTTCGATCTAACACTGTAATGAACCTTCGAGCGAAAAGGCATTATCTATGTGGCGCTATCTTTGGGTAAAATCTACCGCAATCTGCACTCTCAGCTTACTTATCGGCACGGCTAGCGTTTCTGCCGAAACAGTCAAAGAAAAGATTTTGCGCACAGGAACCTTAACAGCGGGGACGAGTAAAGACGCTCTCCCTTTTGCCTATCGCGATCGCCAGGGAGAATTAGTTGGCTATTCCATCGATATCTTAGAATTAATTACCCGCCAGCTAGAACAAGAGTACGAGCGTGATATCGAGCTAGAGCTAGTTGCTCTCCAGCCTCAAGATAGAATTCCTCAGCTGGTTTCAGGAGAAGTAGACATAGTTTGTGATGCCAGTAGCTTTACCTGGAAACGCGATCGCCAGATTGACTTTTCCTTTAGCTATAGCTCAACAGGGACAAGATTGCTGACTAAAATGGGTCAGGATTATTGGGATGCTGAGTCTCTTGCCCATCAGCGCATAGGTGCGTTGGCAAAAACAACAAACGAAAAAACTATTCGGCGAGTTCAGCCCGATGCTGAGATAGTGATCGTTAAAGATCGAGCAGCGGGTTTTGCTGCCCTAGAAGCAGGAGAAATCGACGCTTTTGCCTCGGACGGAATTCTTTTGGAAAGCTGGCTTCAGACTGTTCGTGATCCTTCCCAGTGGCAAATTGTGGGCGACTATTCTCGTGAGGGTATTGCCTGCATGGTGCCAGAAAATAATTCCCAGTTTCTCAACACGGTAAACTACAGCCTGATTGAGTTTATGGAAGGGTTACTGGCAGAGCGCCCCGAATATGTGACAATTTTCGAACAATGGTTTGGTGCCCAGGGAGCCTTACCGCTAACCCAAGATCTGAAAAATATCATGATCGATAATATGCAGCTCTTAATTGATTTTAAAGACCAAATATCAAATTAGTCTAGATTTAGATTAGTTAGCTCCTAGGAAACAAGTTAATCTGTTGAGACTAGGCGCAATTTGATCGCCAGAGCTACTTAACAGCAGGTTTGAGTCGAGTTAACTTAAGGGTAAATTCGCCTCCACTCGTATCGCCATAGGCTCTGACTCGTACTATATACTTTCCCCCTTCAGTGATGCGCGAGAACAGCAGGGAGTTGGTTGTGCCGTCTGGACCATCATCGTTTTCCGCTACTTTTGCGCCATCGTCGGCGATCAGCATTACCATAGAGTCAAAATTATCGGAAGTGAGGTCGATTGTTACCTGGTCGCCTTTTTCTAGCTCAACGAAGTAGTCACGGGCAAAACCACCATCTCCTGTCGGAATATCATCCTCAGTTAGAATATCAGAGATCTCAGTTTCTGAAGTAATAGCGGGAGGATCATAAATTTTTGACTGAGCTTGGGTTGGTAGAATGGGCAGGCTTAAGCCACATAAAGTAATGCCAAAAGCTAATTTCTTCGTTCTGGCTATAAGATTGAGCCACCTAGAGGCAAACTGAATGACCATACCAAAGCGTAATAAATATTTTTAATAATTAGGTATGTCTATTATACGTCTAGTAGGAATTTGAAAGCCATATACTGATAGATGCAGCTCTGGAGGAGGAAGCTGCCAACACCCCATAGCGCAGCTCTTGGTTTTGAGAACCAATCAATCTCTCAATGTCCGAAGAAAACAAAATACAACAGGGGGACAGTTATCTCTGGCTGTAGTTTTTGATAGCTGTTCCCCTGTCATATGTTAGACTATGGCGGTTTTAGCCACTTAAAAAGCAGTCATCGGATCGTAAGGAGTCGCAATCAAGCTTCCCGAACCGGCGATCGCTAAAAAGTCAACGGCTTCTCTGTAATGGCGAATTTCACGATCAAAGCTCACATCCTCTTCTGCCTTCAACCGCACCTCAGAAGCACCAAGACCAAAATATCTCAAGCCGACTGGATCTGCGCCTCTGTAGCTAGAGATAGAAGCAAATAAATTAGGGGCTTGCTCAAAGCTTTGCTCAAAACTGATTGTATCCCAAGTGTGATCTACCACTGCTCCTGTTCGACCAACTTCATAATCTAATCCATTCCAACTTCCGCTGCCAGATTCAATTGCGAGCCAGCCGATTTCTTCTGCTGCGTGACCAGATTTTTCTAGGTTTTCTTCTTCTTCCATTGCCAGAGAAAACCCATTCACATTACCTGGCTTTTGCCGAGTGCGTACAAACTGATTCTCATTTTGAGTCTGTACTTGGCTCATAATTGCTGGAGTACTGTCAAAGTCACTCTCAAAGGCAATGTCCTGCCATGATGAGGCAACATTAGCATCTGTGTTGACTGTTCCTACTTCGAGAATGGTGCCATCATCTAGCTCCCAGCTTCCCGCCTCTAAGACCAAATAGCTAACGCTTTCATTAGCATGTAGACCATCATTATATTCAGCTTCTTGAACATAAACCGAAAAATTATCGTCCTGAATATCGGTAATTCTAGCGACTGATGGTGCGCTGCCGTTATAGGATAAAGGTAGAGCAAAGACAACAGGATTGAGGTAGTTACCTTCTAATTGAATCGTCTGAGTATTGTGATTAAGACTGGCAATCTGACCAATTTCGCCAATCTGCTGCAATGGGTTGCTGGTGTCCAAGTCCAGCTTAAGATTAAAGTTGGTAAGATTAATTTGGCGATCGCTTCCTAAAGTCTGATTATCTTGCTCAAAGCTTACTGCATATTGCCCAGGATCGAGGGCTAGCTGATAGCCCCCTGAAGCGGTAGTTGTGGTGCTAAAAGCTTGACCATCACTCTGACGTATCGCCGTTATTTCTACTCCCCCTAGTCCTTCTCCTACTGTGTAGAAAGCGTCATCCTCTACCAAATCATCAAAAGCTACCCCAGTCAGGAAAATATCTGAGCCAGAGGCGGCAAATTTTTCCGTCACGAGCAAACTATCAAAATTCTGATAATCTCCCTGTAAAGTCGCCAGTCCTACTTCACGGAAATTGCCGTTGAGGATATTTTGACGATGAAAAGAACTTTTAAATAATCCTTCATTGATTTGAAGCACAGCATTAGTAACATTGAGAGTGCCTGAGGTACCCACGTTGCCTAAGTTTTCTCCCCATGTCCAGTTGCCAATAAACTGATAACCAGCATCAGTCATGCGATTATTGGCGCGACTATTGTTTTCTCCAGCGTGCTGGAACTTTTGATTATCTAACATCCACTGACTATGGAAGTTAGCCGCATCGTTGAGTAAAAAATTAAAAGCCAAAGGTTGCTTAGAGTCGTCAGAAATGGAGCCAGGATCTAGTCCATCATTTAAATCTATTCCCCAAAAAAGCGCTTCTTCCAAGGGATTTAGACGAGCGCGATTAATTAGCTCTAAAAGAAGCTGTTCTTGTGCTGTTGGCTGAACCATATATCGATTAATTATTATATTTTTTTAGAGCAATCTAATAGTTAGCAGAGATTTTTTTTCCGTTAATTAGTTGCCAAAGGTATCTTAAATACACTTTTCAAAGCGCATTCTATTGTCATAACCTTTAGTTAAAAAATATTCAATGGTTAAGATCACTATGTCTAGCCTCATAGCAAAAGAAGCTTATGGTGAATTCGCCATAAGCTTCTCGACTGTAAAAAAAATCAGAAATTTAGTTCGATGTACGCCGTTGAAAATTGCCCGAACAGAAACTATTCAATAGTGGTATCAACGGGTAGAGTAGAGGAGTCGCCATAGAAAGCAATGCCTTCTTCAATAAAGCCAGAGCCGTCGCTCATCATCTCAGATCTTTCCGACTCACTAGAAGTAAAGACATGAATATCATCAATGGAATCGTAGAAACGATAAACAGGAGTTGCCCCTTCTATAGTAGAGTCAGTGTAACCATAGAATTTAACATCTTCGTAAACATAATTACCAAGATTTTCTAAGATTGAATCTCTCTCAACCTCATCGGTAGTAAATAGGTGTGATCCAGTGCTGGTGTTGAAGAAACGGTGGACTTCTTCAACTTCTTCCCCTGTAGTGGGGTCGGCAGAACCAAAGGTTCCTTCCAGCATAGTGTAATTGTCAAGGTTCTCTTCAATGAACTCTTTTTCGTTCACATCAACTGTGTAGAAATTGGTGTCGCTGTCAGCATTAACGAACTGATAAACAACAGTTTCATCACTACTAATGGCACTAAAAGATAGTTCGCTAGCTTCAAAGTTGAGATCATCTGCTGTTAAAGAAAAATCTCCATCTATCTGAATTGTTGATTTACCTTCAACTAGCAATATTCCAGTTGTGCGGTCATAGACTAAATCCTGAGCGCTATCACTAGAATTGGCACTAGGCAAGACAGAAATTTTGTCTTCACCTGGTTCAAAATCAGTGATTGTCGGCAACTCTTGGTTATCAAAGTCTTGAGATGCATAGAAGCGAACTGTATCTATTCCCTTGCCAGTGGTGATGGTATCACCAAATCTAATATCGATAACATCATCACCATCACCAGCATCAATGATGTCGTTACCAGCTCCACCAACAATCGTATCGTTACCAGCCGCACCAACTATGGTGTCATCGCCAGCTCCAGTTTCAATACGATCATTTCCAGCACCAGCATCAACATCATCACCATTGGCGCCGCCTACAATCGTATCGTCTAAAGGACTACCAACAATTGAGATATCAGAATCGCTTGTTAGTACTTGAATTATGCTTCTTTGATCGTCTCGACTGATAACCTCTAAAGAATCTCCCGTTACGGTTAATTCATTTCTTGCTAGTTCGGTAGATAAATCGGGATACTCTATTCTGACGACGTTAGACATGATCTCTCCTCATTTTTACAATATAAATCGTTTTCCTGGCTGCAATTAGCTACTCTAAAAAGCAGAAAAATTACTGATAGGCTCTTGATTAATCTAAGTATTATCAACTACAATAAATGAGCCTTTAGATGACTAAAAATAGAACTTTTCTTATCAATTGTGTCTCTAGTTTTTAAATTGTCAACCTGATTTTATAAAGCTAAAGTTAGCAATCCAAGTAAAATATCTGGCAAATAAAGAAGGAGAGATGATTCTGGAATTTGAAGAATATTTAAAATTATATTTTGGTCACAACATATCTTTATTAAAGCTTGTTTATTTTCTACGTATTATTACTTGATAATTACTTTTTACTAGGATTAAATCCATAGTTTAAAATGTTAGCTCAATTTGCCTGAATAGCAGTTCCACAGATTCTACCCAGCGCAATTTTTGCTGCGGTGTGATGCAGGCGATCGCCTGGCAGCTTAGAACTGTATGCTTCATACTTAAATTAGTTTGGGAATCGCTCTATTTACTCGTTCATGTTTTTATATGTAGCTACAGAAGAGGGAGAAATGCGATTGAGGTAGCGGAAAATCCAGTACTTTAACACCGTGTCTAATATTACGGGAAAGGTAGCAATGAAGAGGAAGTTGAAATCTCTATTTTCTGGTAGCCCTAAGTGTTTGGCAATACCTTCTAGGATAACCTCCCAACCGTGAGGCGAGTGATAGCCAACAAACATGTCTGTGAGTAGGATAATGAGAAACGCCTTGGCGCTGTCGCTCAAACCATAGGCAATTTCGTCTAAAAATGATTTGATTACCTGAATCTCGCGTTTGCAGAAATAAATAATGCCGCCAAAAGCCACCAGCGAGAAGAAATCAGCAAAGACGTTGCCGATCGCATTAATTCCTCGTCCACGAAATTCTTCCGATAGCTCTTCTGCTTTTTCTTTAATTAAAGTTTTTTCCTTTTCTTCTGTTAGAGGCGGCATCAGACCGATAATACTTTTAAAACGCAGTTTCTCTTCATATTGACGTAGCTCGGTAAAAGCTTCTTCTTCTAGGTCTTGATTAATAAATAAAATCTGTTGAGGGTGTTGCTCAAAATACTGCTGTACTAAAGGAGTAATAAAAATGCTTTTTGTCACCTGATGAGTTAGTAAAGGAATAATAATCAGGATCAATAAAAACCTAATTGAAATTGCCGTTTTATTGCGGCTTTTGCGAAACTTCTTGACTACTTCTTCTTCGGTATCTTCCGATTTGGGGTCTATCTCTTGTTTGATGCGATTTAATGTTCGCATAAAGGAACGAGGTAAGACGCTAGTTTTATCGGTAATAGTTTCTGTGTTGGGATCTTTCCCATTTTGCTCTGCCAGGGAGTTATTTACAGCTAGCGATCGCTCGTTAGGATTAATAATCAGCCGCCTGTCTTTTTGGTTTTTGCTTAATCGCCGAGTTGGGGTGATTTCTAACTCTTGAGCCTGGGGACTTTTGTATTTATCTGTTACCGCATCGATAAAGGCTAATTTTTCAATCGCCGTTAATTCACGAGCATCATCAAAACCGTTGGTGTAGCGAACAATGCTTTGGCTCGAATCATTTGGTTGCGTGTCGGCAAAAATTAATAAACCGCGACTAATTTTAAATTCCGTTAGTCTGGCATTAATCGTGTTGAGATAATTTTTGACATCTCCCCGAAAAACTTTAATGACGCTTTCAGAATATTCGACTGAGCTAGCCGATACTATTTGTCCAGCAAAATGATCGTCTTCGATCGCCTTGATCTTAATCGCTGCACGGTAGGCGGCATCTAAAGCTCTTTCAGGAGTAGAAGCCAACCAGCGTCTACCGAGATTAAAAATATCTTGAAGTTTCATTAATTTTAAACAGCACGAGCAACAACTCAGATAAAGTGCCTAGCTGGGGATGAGATAAGAGAATTAGTACTTTACATGATACTGAAGTATAAGACTTATATTAGTAAATTGGTCAAACAAATAGATTATGCTTATTTTATTTTCTTTATAGTTATGCAACAAAATAGCTGGTCAACTTGCTAATCCCAGAGAAGCTTTTCTACACCGAATCTAAATACTTCGCTATCCGCCACAATCTCTTTAACTCTTTGTTGATCTTCTTTTGGCATTTCTGTTTTCCAGCGATCGCGAGATTTTTGCGGATCTCTAAATACGGTGAAATATGAGTTGATACCAAGTTCTCCTCTTTTGACTGATGATGGAGACGAACTGGAGGACGTGTTCGTACTTTCGGCGATAAATTCAACTGATTCTTGTGTCATGCTCAAACCCAGATGCTGAAAAACTTGCTCAGAAGTTTCTAAAGGTTGTTTTGTGAGCTGTTCATAAAACACAGTTAATCCATTGGAATGTTCTTGACAGGCTTGGAATGACCTTCTAACTTCAATCAGCCACAATAATGCCTCTTGTTCAGATATTTTCAGCTTGTCTAATCTTGATCCATATTTCTGCGCCAATTCTGGCTCATATCGAGCTAAAAGATTGTTTAGTACCGAACGCCTCCCCGTAGGTATTAAAGACTTTTCTTGACCCTTCATCGTCGAAAATATACAAGCGCAAGGATGGCGCACAATATAAACTAGAGGAACTTGGGTGCGTTTGAGTAGTGGTAAAAACAGTTCTGAGTAGTCAACTTCTTTGAATACAATTAAAGCAGTATCTTTAGGAGTATAAATATTGGTATATAAAGAACTGAAAATTGGATATTTTCGCGCTATTAACCACAATAAATATTTAGTCCAGAGGAATGATCTTTTTGAATTATTAGCCAAGAAAGGCGGTTTTTCTAGTTCTGGATAAGCACGAATCAAAGTATTGTAAATTTGGCATATATCTTCAGTCGAAAAAGCATCGGAACGAACTAGATCAAATGTATCTCGAACATCAACATTACTCCGATTGAGACGATGGAACGGCTCAAAACGATAAACAACTTCTGGATGACTAGCAACAATTGCTCCTAGCCATGTCGTGCCACTCCGAGCAGCACCAAAGACTGCGCCCAAATTACAATGACTTGTTGGTGTACTCATTCTTATACTTGATTTATTGCCAATTCGCTAATTTTAGCAGGTATCCTAACTGCTATTGCCCTAACTAGGGTTCGCTTTAAAGTTAATGCAATGGGGCTATTTTTTGCACAATAATCAATATATAAGAAAGAAATAATTCTTAGAAAAAACTGCTGCCTAAGTCAAGCCTAGACGGCTGTCTGCAAAGTCCACTATGCATTATAAATATGTCTTGGAGGCAAATCTGTTTGCTAATCATATTTATATTTTTCTAAAAACAGATAAAATTAGCTGGTAAATATAGATATGAGCGTGCAGAAAAAGTTGCAGTCTAATATTTCATCTCTCTGGATCGCTGGCAAGTCATGTACAGGCAAAACCTCTCGACTAGTTGAGGAATTCTGTAGCTGGGTACGACAGCAGCTTTTAAAAACGACGGTTAAAGCTCCTCCCCAAAATTTGACCTCGGCAATTCTAGTCTTTGCGGCTAATAATCAAAATCGTCGTGTATTAAGCGATCGCCTGGTGCTAGCAGTGGAGGGAACTTATCCTGTAGTCTGTAAGACTCCTGTAGGATTTATTGCTGACGAGGTAATGCTCTTTTTTCCCCTGATTTTTGAAGAGCTAAACCTAAAAGCCCAGTTTCCTCTCAGACTACGTCCCGAAACCGAGCAAGAATTAGCCACCCAGCTCTGGCGGGATGAACCAGACTGGCAGGATTTGTGTGAATTTGATCACGAATATCGTTTGGTGCGCCAAACCCTAGATTTAATGCAGCTAGCAGGAGCAAGCGGCGTGCCAACAGAAGATATATCGGTCATTTTAGGTCAGGGAATGTCGGGTCTCGACAGCGACGAGAACCATCGTCACGTTTATCAGCGCCTGGGAGAATTATTGCTCTCCTGGCGTAGCTGGTGCCTAGATCGGGGTCTACTTACATATGGCTTAATTTACGAACTATACTGGCGCTTCTTGCTTCCTAACCCCAAATATCAGCAGCATTTGAACAGCCGCTATCAGGCGGTATTCGCCGACGATGTCGATGACTATCCAGCGATCGCTCGCGACTTATTTGAGGTCATGCTTGATCGAGGAACAACGGGGATTTTTACCTATAGTCCTTACGGTAAAATTCGCCTGGGGTTGAATGCCGATCCTGATTATCTGTCTGGTTTAGCCTCCCGCTGTCGGCAGGAGCAGCTAGAATCAACTACGGATAATCTTGCTCAAGAATTTGCCGATACGGCGGTAGATCTTGTTACCGAAACTGCTTACCTAGTAACCGCACCCGACCCTATTCAGTCTTTACAAACTATCTCTCGTGCCGAACTCTTGCGGCAAACAGCGGAGATTGTCATTCAAGGTGTACAGCAGCAAGGGATAAAACCCTCAGAAATTGCGATTATTGCCCCTGGTTTGGACGAAATTGCCCGCTATAGCTTGATTGAAATTTTGGCGGCAAAAAACATCGACGTGACGCCTCTTAATGAACAGCGTCCGATTATTAGTTCTCCCCTAGTCAGAAGTCTGCTGACTTTGCTTTGCCTAACTTATAGCGATTTAGGTCGCCTACTAGAGCGCGATTCCGTTGCCGAAATGCTGACTATCCTTAGTCAGATGCAGATCGACCCTGTTAGGGCGGGTTTGATCGCTGACTACTGCTACAAATCGAACCCTCAAAATCCTTATTTAGCTCCTGCCGCTACCTTTACCCGTTGGGATCGCCTGGGACATAAAGCCACCAATGCCTACCAAGAAATTATTAGCTGGATTGAAACCCACAAAATAAGACAGCAGCAGCAAAGCTTCTTGACTCCTACTATTCTCCTATCCGAAGCTATTGAACACTTTTTAACGAGCAGTTCCCTAACCAGAGACCGTCTGGCAATATTGCGAGAACTGATGGAGACAGCCCAACACTTTTGGGAGGTAGACCGCAGATTGCGTCAAAACGAACCAAGTTTTCAAACCCAAACTGCCACTGTTGCTCAGTTTATTCAGCTACTGCGCCGAGGGACAATTACCGCTAACCCTCGTCCCATAAGACAATTTTCGCCCCAGAAAGAAGCCGTTACCCTCTCTACCGTATTTCAATATCGCTCGTGGCGCTCGTCCCACCGCTGGCAATTTTGGCTCGATGCTAGCTCCCCCCTCTGGTCACAGGGCGGTGCAGCGACTCTTTTTGCCGCTCCTCTCTTTCTTAAACAATGGACAGGTAGACCATGGATGCCAGAGGAGGAATACGCTATGGATCGCGATCGCTTAGAGCGAATTCTCCAGGACGTTATGGCCAGAGCAACAGAGAAAATATTCTTGTGTCACAGCGATTTGGGAGTCAACGGTACAGAGCAAGCAGGAGCATTGTTGCCTTTAGTTCATGCCGCTACTCAGGTAAATAGTATTGTTATCTGAATTAGTTTATTGTTAAGGTGACAAAGGAAAATTGCAATACAATGACCAGTATCTCAAATTAGATTTGAGGGCTATGGTTCCTCTCCTAATTTATGTGCTTAAGTCTCAACTATTTTAGATTTTAGAGCTTGCTCGACAGCTTCTCTTACTCTGATTCTGATTCTAGAAGCTAATCAAATATACTTGTTTAATGATTGATAGTTTTCAGATCAAACAAAAAGCATTAGAGTTAGGCTTTCATCTGGTGGGAATTGCCTCTGTAGAGCAGCATCAAGATGAGGCATCTGAGCATTTAGAAACGTGGCTAGAGTTAGGATATCAGGCTGACATGACCTGGATGGCTAGTCCCCAGCGGCGCGATATTCGCACCTATATGCCCGAAGTTCAATCGATAATTTCTGTGGCGCTTAATTACTATACTCCCCATCAACACTCAGAGAATTCTCAGGTGGGTAAGATATCTCGCTATGGTTGGGGCAGAGACTATCATAAGGTGATGGGCAAAAAGCTCAAAGCTCTAAGTAGCTGGTTGCGATCGCAAGACGAGTCTATCGTGGCTCGCTATGGGGTAGATACTGCTCCGATTCAAGACAAGGTGTGGGCGCAAAGAGCTGGTTTAGGCTGGATTGCTAAAAACGGTAATGTGATTACACGAAAATATGGTAGCTGGGTCTTTTTGGGAGAGGTGTTAACTAATCTATCTTTGACTGCCGCTCCGAGCCATAGCAATCATTGTGGTACCTGTACTCGCTGTCTCGAAGCATGCCCTACGGGGGCAATTACTCAGCCCTATGTTGTTGATGCCAACCGCTGTATTGCTTACCATACCATCGAAAATCGCGCCCCAGAATTACCAGCTAAGATTGCCCAGAATTTATCAGGCTGGGTTGCAGGATGTGATATTTGTCAGGATGTCTGTCCTTGGAATCAGCGTTTTGCCCGCGAAACAGATGTTAATGATTTTCAACCATATCCCGAGAATATTGCACCGACCTTGAGTACTCTAGCCAATCTTGATGCAGTAGAATGGGATCGACGCTTTCGTGCTTCTGCTTTACGCCGAATTAAGCCCGATATGTGGCGGCGCAATGCGCGTGCTAACCTTAATGAAGGGCAATAACTGTTGGTTAGATACAGGTTTAATATTTCCCCTAATATTTGTAATTACTCTAATTTATTACCTCTAAAATAATTCTAATGACTGCAAAGGTAATCTTATTTGACTTTGATGGTACTATTGCTGATACCTATCAGGCGATCGCCAATATTACCAATCAATTATCAACTGAATTTGGTTATAAAGCATTAAATTCCGAAGAGCTTTTATTAATTAAAAACTTAAGTTCCCGCGAAATAGTTAAACGCTCAGAAATATCGGTGTTTAAGCTACCCTTTCTGGTAAGACGTGTTCGCGCAGAGTTGAGTAAAGAAATTGGTGAACTTGAACCAATCAGTGGAATTAAACAAATTTTGTTTGAGCTAAAAAATCAAGGCTATATCTTGGGTATTGTTACCTCAAACAATAAAGAAAACGTAAATATCTTTCTGGCAAAAAATCAGCTATCGCATCTATTTCGCTATGTTTATTCGGGGACAGCGATTTTTGGCAAACACCGAGTACTCAACCAGGTGATTAGAGAACACCAAATTGATAAGTGCGAGGTGATTTATGTTGGTGATGAAACCAGAGATATTAGATCTGCTCGCAAAAGCAATATTCCTGTAATCGCTGTTAGTTGGGGATTTAACGCGGCAGAAATTTTAGCCGAGCATCAGCCAGATCGCTTGGTGGATCGACCTCTCGAATTGATAACAGCGATCGCCCAATTACAGCCTTGTCAGTCAACAGTTAACAGTTAGAATAATCCGATTCAGAGAATAACTAAGAATAACTTGAGGCTGGGCAATTTTTAATGGCAAAATACTTATTATTTGCTCAACATGGTTGGGCTGATACAGGAAATAATATTGGTCGTCTAGCTAGTGCCGCGGCGGATGCCGAAACCAAAGTTATTGTTCCTAGCTTGGGTCTAATTAAAACTTTTATTCGACTCCAACCGTTGGTCGAGCAATTAGAAAAAATTGCGGCAGCAGAAATTGCCCACCATCCTCAGGCTCAGATTAAAATTATGGGTCATTCTATGGGGGGGTTAATGTGGCTGGAAGTGCTAAACCGTAATCCTAGCTGGTGGCATCGGGTCCACTCGTTAATTCTGCTGGGCTCCCCCGTTGGTGGCTCCAATATTGCCAGAATCATTGATCCTTTTGGCATTGGTATCGGTACAGCGGCAGATTTAGGCAAAAATCGTCGCCTGATGGCAGAAAAGATTGCTCAAGCTATTCCAACTTTATCGGTTGCTAGCGATCTTGGCAGGGGAACAGATGGGTTAGTAACGGTTGAGAATACCAAATTTGACTATGCCAACTGGCAGTTAATCTCTAATATTGCTCACAGCGCCATGAGATATCGTGCCGAAATGATTCCAGTTATTCAGGCTTTTTGGGCAGATCCACAATTAGGTTCACCACCAGCCACAAATTTCACCGCTCGATTAATTAAACATTTGCGTACCGTTCCTGGAATGACGGACACAGACTATCGTGATTTAAGGCGATCGCAAGTTGTTTCTCGTTTAGCCGATCATCTTGTCCTTCGTACCTGGAATAACCCTTTGGGTGTGAATCATGTCTATCTCTGCCAACACCAGCAGTGTCTATATGCTGGCTATGTTGGTTTAATTCATGCTGGGAGATTGCGTAAGGCACTCAAAGATATTTCGAGAATTGCAGTATGACTGCTTGAAAAAATATTTGGGAAAAAAATCTAAATTACTTGACAATCTTAGGATAAAAGTTGCTATACTAATTCTGTCGAAAGACATTGGGGCGTCGCCAAGCGGTAAGGCATCGGTTTTTGGTATCGACATTCCTAGGTTCGAATCCTAGCGCCCCAGTTAACAAGCATGGTATAGCCTCCAAGTGGTTAGTCTGGTTACCTCTAGGGTTGACTCCACTAGGATCTGTTGGACTGTAGGCATGGTGATGCAGGCTGAGATAACAAGTCTAGTTTGTGATCTTGGTTTAGGTAATAATGACTTTTGTCACTATTCCAGCGATCGCCTGATGTTTAGTTTCACCTAGAACGTAAACATCAAGCTCTACATCACCAACTAAATATACTCGTGGATTGTTCAAACTTGCTCTTAGCAGCTCGACCAAAGTCTGATATCGTCTTACCTCAGCCTGTTCGATTTCGTTGTGCCAAGACTCTTGTTTTGTAGCGATCGCAAAAAAAGAATTAAATTCTTGAATCGCTGTTTTGGTAGTCGCGGGATAGCCATGCTGTTGCAGCAAAGTACTTTCGCTAAAGATAGCCCCATCCTGCCAATAATAAGTGTGCCAAGGATATTCTGCCTCACTGAACCAGAATAAATCATGAGTAGCCGCCTGTAGCTGTTGGAGTAGCAGGCGATCGGGATTAGGGTCGGATCTAGTCATTCTCAATAAAAACCACCTAAAAAAATTAATTGACGGTCTAAGCCGAAAACCAGCTGAATATCTGACTCAAAACCAGTCAATCGTGAGGCAATTAATTGGCATGAGTACACATTGAGCTTTTGGTCAGCCTGATGTATCCATAATCTGTCTAAATCAGGCTACTACTTTTTTCCTTCCTCGCCTAAAATAAAGGCGATTTTCTATCTTGGTATTATGGCTAATCTTCAACAGATCAAACAGGCATCGGCGCATCTCTACCTCAATCTAGATAATCCACAATCCGTACGACAGCAGCTCAAACGCATCAATCAGGCTCAGGCAAAGCTCAAACGGTTGAAGCAAGAAGTAAATGTCAAACTCAAAGAATTAAGCCAGCCAGAAGCTTCTTTTGGCTTGGATGAGGTAGCAGCTATTGGACTACATATATTTGGCGAACATCGTATTGCCCGCCAGGTGACAAAACAAGGTAATCGAGTTGAACGTCAGGCAAGACGACAGCAGCAAAAAGCCAAACAACCCCATATCAAAATGAGAGAGCTAATCAATAACTATATTTTTGAAGGCGATCGCTTAAAAACCATGGCAAATAACTATTTACAGGATCACAAGGCATCCAAGTAGCGATGGGGTGCAGCTCGAATCAGATGGGTAGATGAACGATTAAACTGCTTTCGTTCATCTAGACTTTTGTTTGATCTAGGCGACGGCACTACCAATCGGCAGAAACTTCTTAATCGTTTCAAGATAAGCTGTTCGATCTTCTAGCATGGGAAAATGGGCGGTTTTTGGCAGTTCGACATATTCGATCTGCTCGTTTAGGGCGGCTGCCTGTTTACCCATTGCCGCAGGAATAATAATGTCTTTCTCTCCCGATACCATGAGCGTCGGAACTTTGAGGCTGCCAAATTCTTGGGGCATAGTTTCTACCGCTGCTTTACTGACAGAGGTATAAATTGTGCCTGCAGCGGCGGCGCGATCTGCTAATAAGAAATCCTCCAGGAACGCGAGGCGATCGCTTTTGGGAATCGGACGATGTAAAAATCGTGCCATAAACAGGCGATCGGCAAAGGGGAATTTTAAAAACCAGCTGTAGCGAAACTTAACTACATAACCACCTGCTTTATGAAAGGCGGCAAAAGCCAAAGCATTATATTCAAAAATGCCGTTACAGGTAAGTATTGCCTGATGCATCCTGTCGCTGTAGCGATTGAGGAAGAAAGTGGCGATCGAGGCACCCATAGAGTGCGCGTTAAGATAGATGCGCTGGAGATTTAGAGCATCTAACAGAATTGCCAAATCGTCGGCATAATCTTCCATCGCGTATCCCAAATCTGGTGGGTTTGGTGGCAGTGTCGAACGACCAAAACCACGGAGATCATAAAGTAAACAGTCAAAGTCATCGGCGATCGCTTCAGCGGTGCTGCGCCAATAGCGACTCGAACCACCCCAACCATGAATAAACACCATCACAGGTTTGTCTGAATTCTCTGAATGACGGATCCACTCGTAATAGTGGTTTACTCCGCGCACATCGACTGTAGGCATATTTATTGCAGCTAAATTTTATGTCTATTAGTTTTAGTCTAGGCTCTGGGGAAATTAGAATCTCTGTTGTTTCAATTCTTTTAACATCAGTATGGATATTTGTTAAATTCACCCTATTTACCGAGGAACATAGAATCTACATCAGTCGGTAGATCGACTATTATAAAAGGCGTAAATTACCCAGTCGGGATAGGCAATGGATTACAAAAGTAAGATTGTGGCAGAAGTTGAAGCATTACCAGAATCCCTGTTGCCTGAATTATTAAACTATGTCCAAAATCTCCAACCCCAATCAGCAACTAAATCTACTGCCAAGCCTCAGCTAAGTTTAAAGTCGAAATTGCCAACCAAACCTGCTATTTCTGGAGACACCATCATTATCTACACTGACGGTGCCTGTACTGGCAATCCTGGTAAGGGAGGATATGGTGCGGTAATCATCGATGGCGATCGCCGTCAAGAACTTGCCGAGGGCTATCAGCTAACTACGAATAACCGTATGGAGATGATGGGAGCGATCGCCGCTTTGGAGTCTCTTAAGTCCAATTCTAAGGTTAAGCTGCACACTGATTCTAAATATATAGTTGATGCAGTGAACAAGGGCTGGGCGAAAAAATGGCAGTCTAAAGGCTGGCGCAGAAACGCCAAAGAAATGGCAAAAAACCCCGATCTCTGGCAAGAGATATTAGATCTTTGTAAAATTCATGATATCGAGTTTATCTGGGTCAAAGGTCATGCAGGAATAGCAGAAAACGAACGGTGCGATCGCCTAGCGGTTGATGCCGCACACGGCAGTAATTTGCAAAATGATGAGGGTTATTCTAAATAGACTCAAGGAGTGCAGTGGTGAGAGACACAAAAACATCTTAGTGATAGATTTTGTCTTGCTATTCTTACCTGTAATCCCTCACTATACTGTCCCAATTCGCCCTAGAGGCCAAAAGCGAAATACCGCGTGACCAATTACATTTTCGGTGGGTAAGAAACCCCAAATGTGGGAATCGTTGCTGTTGTTGCGGTTGTCTCCCATGACAAATAGCTGTCCTTCGGGGACGGTAACGGGAATCAGTTCATATTCTGGTGGTGCAGCGATGTAGTCTTCTTCCAGAGGCTGGTTGTTGACGTAGACTACGCCATCTTTAACTGCGACTGTTTCACCAGATTTGGCGATCGCTCTTTTGATAAATGCTTGGCTCTTATCGAAATTGCCAATTAGCCTGAGCATTTCAGGTGGCTGGAAAACAACAATATCTCCCTTCTCTGGTGGATGAAATTTATAACCCACTTTTTCTACCACAAGGCGATCGCCTGTTTCTAGAGTCGGAGACATGGACTCTGAGGGAATATAGCGGGGTTCGGCAATAAAAATACGAATAATTAAGGCCAGAGTTAGCGCCACAACTACGGTGGTAGTGTTTTCTTTGATACTCCGCCACAGGTCTTTTTGCTGACCAGATTTTACTTCGTCTAGAGACATAAATTAATTGGGATGATAAATAATGCTAGCTATAGATACTATTGTTGTGCCTCAAGGGGCAGAATACCAAGCAGTTTGTCGTGGTTTAGCCAAAGCACAGCGAGAAAACATGCAGGTTATCTCAATTCCCATCGGAGTGAGCCAGCTTGATCGCATCTTCTCTGACTATTCGACAATAATTGATAATGCTAAAAATATTCTTATTCTAGGTTTGTGCGGTAGTTTAACTAATGATTATGAGCCTGGCGACTCGGTGTTAGTCGCTAGCTGCATCGATCTGAGTCATAATTTACTCGCCCTCGATGCTGAATTAACCAGTAAAATCCAGCAGCAGTTAAAGATTGAGACTGTCATAGCTTTGACCAGCGATCGCATCATTACCCAAACTGCCGCCAAGCGGGAACTGACTCAGCAATATGCTGCCGCTATTGTAGAAATGGAAGGCTATAGCTATATCAGAGGGTTGCAGCACCGCGATAAATCAGTGGCAATGCTGCGAATAATCAGTGACGATCTCAGTGGTGATCTTCCTGATTTAAACCAGGCTGTTGACCGTCAGGGTAATCTCAAAACACTACCAATGGCGATCGCTTTACTCCAGCAACCCTTTGCCGCCGCGAGATTAATCAAAGGTTCCCTAGCAGGATTAAAAAGATTAGAGCAGCTTACAACCAGGCTATTTACCGTCAGTTTTAAATAACTGCGATCAGGTAAATTAAACACCTCTTATCTCTGTCTTACGAAGTTTGCTCAACGGGGGGAACCCCCGCAACGCAACTTCGCGCTACCTCTTACTTATTACTTATTACTTATTACTTCTCAGTGTTCCCCTGCATTCATAATCCGACGAATATTCAGAATATCGCTCATGCTTCGAATTCGCTGGAACACGTATTCTAGCTGCTGGCGATCGCGAATATCGAGACTCAGAGAAATCAAGGCTGGTTTATGGCGATCAGTTTTTACTCCCGCGTTACGGACATTGATACCGCGATCGCTCAAACGTGCCAGGATATCCTTAAATACTCCCACGCGATCCATTGCCTCAATTTGAATATCTACGGGGTAAGTGAAAGGCTTACCCTCCTCTGCTTGATTGTTCCAGCTTACGGGGATGATTCTTTCTCCTGGAACTTTATCTACATTTTCGCAGCCCTGGGCGTGGATTGAGATTCCTCTAGAGCTGAGAGTGACGGCACCGATAATTGACTCTCCAGGCAAAGGCTTACAGCATCCCGCAATGTGATAGAGCATCCCTTCTACTCCAATGATGGGAGAATTGCTGCCGCTGTGTTTTTCTTGGTTTTGATTGAGATGGGCAGGAATTTCAACTTCTTCCAGGGGAAGTTCAGTTTCCGCTGGCTGCTGTTCTTTAACCACATCCCGCAGACGGTTCACCACATGGTTTTGCGTAATTTCGCCATATCCCAAAGCTGCCAACAAATCATCAACCGAATGATAGTTACAGCGTTGAGCCGCTATCTGCATCGGCTCAGATTTGAGCAAAGAGTCAAAACCGCTCTTGCCCATTTCTTTTTCTAGTAGCTCTCGACCACGGGCAATATTCTCATCGCGGTGAGAAAGTTTGTACCACTGGCGAATTCGGTTGCGAGCGGTGGGAGAAACCACAAAGTTGAGCCAGTCTAAACTAGGATGACTATTTTTCTGAGTGATAATTTCCACAATATCGCCATTCTCTAGAGGCTTAGACAACATTGACCAGCGACCATTAACTCTAGCCCCCTTCATGTGGTTACCAATTTCGCTATGAATCCGATAGGCAAAGTCTACGGGAGTTGCGCCGTGAGAGAGGGCAACTACGTCACCATTAGGAGTAAAAACATATACGTCATCTTCAAACAGATTGTCTCGTACCCCCTCCATATATTCTTGAGGATCGCTGAGGTCTTTCTGCCACTCTAGTAGCTGACGTAGCCAGGTAAACTTATCTTCACCTGAAGATACGCCGCTATTGCTTGAACCCGTTTCTTTATACTTCCAGTGAGCCGCAATTCCGTATTCTGCTACCTGATGCATTTCTTTAGTTCGAATCTGCACCTCAATTGGACGACCGTTTGTCCCGACCACAGTAGTGTGTAAAGACTGATAGCGGTTGGGCTTGGGTAAGCCAATATAGTCTTTAAAGCGACCTGGAATTGGGGTGAAAGCATCATGAACAACTGCTAAAGCGCGATAGCATTCTTCGTTTGTGCCGACAATAATCCTGAAGGCAGCAATATCGTAAATCTGACTAAATTCTTTCTGTTGGCGTTCCATCTTCTGATAGATGCCATAGAGATGCTTGGGTCTACCCTTCAGCTCAACTATGTTGATATTTTGATTGCCCAGGCGCGATCGTAAAGTTTCTGTTACCTTAGCGATTCTCGCTTCACGATCTGCTCTTCTCTCAGCAATTAGAGCTTTGATCTCCTCATAGGCTTCTGGCTCTAAATACTTAAAGCAGAGATCTTCCAATTCCCACTTGAAGCGACCAATCCCCAACCTATTTGCTAGGGGAGCAAAAATTTCTCTGGTTTCTAGGCTGATGCGTCGCTGCTTTTCTGGCTTGAGATGATCTAAAGTTCGCATATTGTGTAGCCGATCTGCCAGCTTAACCACAATTACCCGAATATCCGTCGCCATGGCTAAAAACATACGGCGGAAATTCTCTGCCTGACGCTCGGTAGTGCTAGAGAAATTAAACTTAGATAGTTTGGTAACTCCCTCTACCAGCAAGCGCACCTGCATCCCGAACATTGATTCAATTTCTTCGGGAGTGACTTCTGTATCCTCCACCACGTCGTGCAAAAATCCCGCAGCAATAGTAACGCTATCTCCTCCCAAACTTCTCAATAGGGTGGCTACGGCGATCGGATGCGCAATATATGGCTCACCTGATTTACGTGTTTGCCCTTCGTGAAGCTGATAGGCAAAATTAAATGCTTTACAGATTAATGCATTATCTTGTGAGTCTGGCGACTCCCGATCTATCAGACATTCCTGTAACCACTGAGGAAGTTCAACTTCGTTGCTGCGATTTTCTATGATGGAAATAGCTGTCATAGATCTAAATAATATTGTAGGTAATTGTGGGAGGTAAGAGTTAAATAGGTAGAAATTTTAAATTATTTTGTGCTATTTACACTCATGCATGGGATCTGCTTTTACTTTAAGTTGAATAACTTAGTGGTGAGTCGATTATTCTTCGCTAAATTATGATTTAATTCTTTAATTTAACTCAGTCTGAATACTGTTAATTAATTGTGCTTTTAAGAATAAAAATTTTGCCTTTTTTAAATCTACTTTTTAGATAGTAGTATCAATCTAAAGTCAAGCCTGACGGCTAAAACCTTATTCTTAGCAATACCCTATTTTAACCCAATAATGTTACCAGCATCACATAATCGAGCATATCAGGATTTCATAACTTTATTAACAAAATTTGCAGCTATAACTGCTGAGGCACAGGCTAAAAATGTCATACCTCAAATACAGCGAGAGTTTTTAGAGCTAAAAAACTGGTTTGAGCAAAATATTGTTCAGCTCGGAGATCGTCAAATTGAGGCTGAATTGGTTTCTCGTTGGCAGTCGGTACAAACTGAAATTCGCAGAGAATTCAAGCTGTTGTCTACCGATATTTTGTTTCTGGCTACGTCACGCCAGCCCGAAACTCAGCAAAAAAGGCTTAAAAGTATCAATAGTCGCCTGAGTAAATTAATCGGTTATTGTCAGATAATGTTGCCAGATAGCGATTGATACCGTGTTAAGAATTATCCCGTGCAGCTTAAGGAAGCTCAAAGAAATATCAATTAGCATTAAGAGTCGTGATAATATTCGGCAAACAATTTAATTTAGAGCAAGAATTTAGCCCGTGAGTCGATTATTAGTTCGCTTAGTTATAGGCGCAATCTTCGCCGTTTTTGGAATGTTTAACTATTTCACTAACGTGAGCGAAAACCCGATCACAGGAGAAAAGCAGAGAGTGCAGCTTTCTCCCCAACAAGAAATTGTCATTGGTCGTCAATCAGCACCGAAGATGGCAGCACAGCACGGTAATCTTTATCCCGACCAAACCCTGCAAGATTATATAGATGAAGTAGGCAGTCGGGTGGTTCAAAGCTCTGCCGCCAAAAACTCGCCTTATCCCTTCGATTTTCATCTCTTACGCGATCCCCGCACCGTGAACGCTTTTGCTCTCCCTGGAGGTCAGGTATTTATTACCGCCGCTTTACTCGCTCGTTTGGACTCAGAGGCTCAGTTAGCAGGAGTTCTGGGGCATGAAGTCGGTCATGTGATCGGTCGCCATGGAGCGGAGCATTTAGCCAAACAGCAGTTAGGTAGCGCCTTAGTTAATGCCGTGGGTATTGCCGCCAGCGATCGCCCAGGCAGCGGTAGACAGGCAGCAATTTTAGCCCAGGCGGTAAATCAGATGGTCAACCTCAAATATGGTCGTGATGATGAATTAGAAAGTGATCGCCTGGGCTTCCAGTTTATGACCGAAGCAGGCTATAACCCGATTGGGATCGTCGAACTGATGAAAATCCTTGATTCGGCTAGGGGCAATGCGGGGGGACAGCCAGAGTTTATGAGTACTCACCCCGATCCTGGCAATCGGATCGAGCAGCTAATTGCCATTATCAATCAAGCCTATCCTAACGGCATCCCAAATCAGCTACAGCAGCGTCAAGATCGTTTTCAAAGATTAGTAGCACCGCGTCTTTAGAAGGTAAAAGGTAAGAGGTAAGAGGTAAAAGTTAATAATTATGGATATAACTACTATTTATTGGATCGTCTTGGGCGTAATGGCGATCGGCGTAATCGGCGCCATGATTCCTGGATTACCAGGCAGCAGCATTATTTTAGTCGCTATTTTAGGCTGGAGTATTTATACGGGATTCGCGGGGATTGGCTGGTCGATGATTTTGATTTTCACGGTCTTGATCCTAAGTGCAGGGGTAGAATATGTTGCTCTCTACTTTGGGGCAAAGCAGTCGGGGGCGAGTAAATGGAGTCAATATGGAGCGATCGCGGGGATGGTGCTGGGTTTCGTGGGCTTACTACCTGCCTTACCCTTTGGTGGTCCTTTGATTGGTGTCCTGTTCGGCGCGATTTTGGGTGCATTTGTTGGGGAATACGCTTACCGTAGCAACCTCGAAGGGTCGGCGCGTATGCAGCAGGCACTAAAAGCCAGTGCGGGAATTGTGATTGCCTCCCTAATTGGCAACATTATTGAAGCTTTGCTGGCAGCGTTAGCCGTAGGAATTTTTATTTATTCCACCTGGTCGTTTGTTTTTATCAATTAACAGTCAACAGTGCGAGCGCGTTGCGCTCTAGTCGTCGCAGACGACAATCTGCCGCATTCGCGGCTGCGTCAACAGGAGCGATCGCTTTTGCTTTTGTGATTACAGTTGAATTGCGATCGCAATTAATCACTACTGATCGACCAGAGCAACTGAACTAAAAGGCTTGAATCCATTCTTTGACTTCGTATTCAGTCCAAATTCCATTTTGCCAATAGGGATCGCCTTCAACCAAGTTTTTGACGGTTGCTGCTGATTCTGCCTCGTAGATCCCAAATACTTTGGTGTTGTCTTTGGTGGGACCCAGGGTCACTAATATTCCCTGTTCTTTTTGCTTGGTCAAACCAGCTAAATGTGCCTGGCGGTGGGGGGTACGTTTTTCGAGGGCATTTTCGCAGTAGCTACCCCACATGATGTATTTGGTCATGATTCTATCTATTTTCTGACACTTATTAATTGTATTAGACAGCAGGTGGCAAGCAACTCTAACGGATTCCCTTCGTTCAGGGAAGGAGAAAAGGAGTGATGTTATGTTCTTGTTAAAACTCTCTAATTTTTGTTTATGAGCTATCGTGAACAATTCATCTGGCAAAAAGCTGTATATCTTGCTGTTCAATGCTACCAAGTTACCGAGCGTTTTCCAAAAACTGAAACTTATGGTCTAGTGGGTCAAATAAGACGTTCATCCGTTTCCGTTGCTAGCAACATAGCAGAG
>JBCBWB010000360.1:0-923 GCA_039817275.1 Cyanobacteria bacterium J06648_1
AGCAACGCCAAAATATGATAAACATCGTTAACTATGCAATAAGATTGTCAAAAATGATCGAAGGAAAGAAAAGCACCCTCGACACTTTCTGTAAGTCGGTGAAACCGCCCAACGGAGTGTCTCGCAAAATTATCTTTGCCGCGATTGTAATCGCCAGTTGATCGATAACTATGACAAAAGAGATTATTCACGCGAAGTTAAAGAACATTCCCTAACTTTGTACTGTAATGGGATGGGTGCGGAAGCATTCGCTTCCCAGTCGTTCGAACAGCGAAGCTGTTCCAGTCGTCTTGACGACGATCTGAGCGTACGCTCTGCGACGACGATCTGCCCTTCGGGGCTGCGAGGAATTGAGCGTTCTACAGGTGTTTGCCACAACACAGTAATTAATTGGTGAAAGAGATTTCATTCCAAATTCCAGAGGAAAACTATGAAATTCCTGAAACGGCACAATTGGATGAATTATATGCGAAGCTTATCCTTTAGGACAAACTTTTGTTGGCTCAAAAAAAACAAAGTTTGGCGCAGCAGCTATCGCCGCAAGCGACGCTAGGCGAGTCTTCGAGCGGAAGCTCGTGCGACAGCCGTAAATTCACATTAAGCAGGAATTTTGAAGCGAAGGTCAGATCCTTACGCATCGTGGCGATCGCTATCAGATAACTTTTAGCAATTTAGGGCAAGTACTTCGAGGCTGGAGATGTTTTCTCTACATCACGCGAACGCGAATGCGCTCAGTGCCAAGCTTCGCTTGGTCAGGTGCGAATGCACCGCGATGGAAAGTTTATTCTTGTTTTATCGATGACTGCGATCATTTGGTCAGTAAAACAGCAATGACTAGAGTTGAAGGCGAAAATTCTCGACTTCGACATTACTTAGCTCGTCTACATCGAAAGACATTTTGCTACTCTAAATCATTTGAGATG
>JBCBWB010000361.1:0-919 GCA_039817275.1 Cyanobacteria bacterium J06648_1
GGTTGTTGTGAAGGAGAGTCGAAGAAGTTGTAGAATTGCCGTGCGGGTGACTCTATCAATTAAGCCAGCACTCGACTAAGGAATGCAATGCTTTCTTTCCAAGCTGCATCTGTTGCAACTGGATCATAGCGATAGCCATCATCTCTCATGAACGTGTGGTTAGCTTCGTACAATAATGTCTTGTGGACAACATCAGCATTGTTCAACGCCTGCAAAATCTTCTGCCGCCCTTCTGGTGGTACGTGAGGATCTAAAGTTCCAAATACTGTGAGTACTTCAGCGTTCAGTTCGCTAACGCGTTCAATCGTATCGGCGACGCCTCTGCCTAGCTTGCCACTGTGAATCCCTGTGGGATAGCAGCAGACTGCGGCCTTTACCGAATCCTGAATAGCAGCGCGAAAAGCTAGGTGTCCACCAATGCAAAAACCAAAGGCTGCTATCTGCTTAGGTAGTACGGTTTCTTCAGTCTGAAACCACTCTAAAACGGCATCGGCATCGGCATCGTAGTGTGCAATTTCACTTCGCCTAGCGTTATCGTTTCCCCGCAGTTTCCCCAGCTCATCTGGCTTAATGACCGTCCCAATCGGCTCTAGCCGATGGAAAATCTCCGGCGCTGCTACCACATAGCCATACCCTGCCAGGCGATCGGCTAGGCGTGTAATAGGACTGCCTAGCTGGTAAATATCTGAATAAAACAGAATGCCAGGATACTGACCTACCGGTTCTGGCGTAGCGACATATACCCGCATCAGACTGTCATCTACTGTCAAACCAATGTTTCGTTTGATAATTTGCACAGAGTGGGGCCGCCTCTACTTTGGGTAGTCGTGGTTAATTCTAAGACAACACAAGCACAACGATCGTATCTTCGGCGAGATCGTTGTGCTTGCGTCTATCTATGTCGTTATACAATTAGGAG
>JBCBWB010000362.1:0-913 GCA_039817275.1 Cyanobacteria bacterium J06648_1
CAAAGCTTTCCCAGTCTGCTTTGCAGACGATGGCACGTTAGTGCCGTCTATGCGCTTGGGTGCATTCGCACCCGTGGTTACCGCTTCGCATATGGGGACGTGACGACTTCCCCATCAGGCGAGCGACCCCGCGCCGCCGTAAGGCGCAAGGGAATGCGCGAGATTGGGGTTTCCTAAAGGATACCGCTTCGCATATGGGGGAAAGTTTCCCCAATATGGATCTCTAATATTTGAAGATAAATTTTGTACGACAGGAAAAAGCATTGAGTCTTTTATTTAATTTACATTAGACGCACTATAGTCGTTCTAATTAATTTCCGAGATTTTCTCTAACGTCGGCGAGAATTAAGAATTAGTAAATACTGCGCCAACTGAAGCAGACTGGCAAAGGCAGTAGCTACATAAGTCCAGGCGGCGGCATTCAATACGGCTTTTGCTCCTTTGTGTTCTTCTCCCTGCAAGATGTTTAGCTCATCAATCAGCCTTAAAGCACGACGAGAAGCATCAAACTCAACGGGGAGAGTGATGACATGAAAAGCGATTACGCCCAAGAATAGAGCGATACCAATATAAATGGCAACCAGGGAAATAGAGCCTAATGCGCCGAGGAAAATACCGCCCATAACTAGCATCGGGGCAAACTGTGAGCCAATATTGGCAGCGGGGACAAGGGAAGCACGAAAGTTCATAAATTTATAGTCTTTTTTGTCCTGCAACACGTGACCACATTCATGAGCTGCTACCGCCGCCGCCGCCAGAGAATCGGAGTTGTAGATTCCCTGAGAGAGTCGTACCGCTTTGGCACTAGGATCGTAATGATCGGTAAGCTCTCCCCTCACAGCTTCTACCTTGACATCAGTAATGCCCATATTGTGCAGGATCGTTTGGGCTACTTCTGAGCCTGTCATTCCCA
>JBCBWB010000363.1:0-907 GCA_039817275.1 Cyanobacteria bacterium J06648_1
AGTACTCGCTGAGTTGAGCAGTTGTTCACGTCTGCCGTTACCTGATCGGCATAGTCTCTTTCAGTTTGAGTATGTCGGAAGTAAATTACGTAACCACCACTTTGCAGTTCGCTCAATAATTCGGCACCACTAAGCTGATCTTCAAAGTCAGCATTAGCCTGTTCGCCAGGGCTAAGTTCACCGCCTTCGCCACCTTCACCGCCTTCGCCGCCTTCGCCGCCTTCACCACCTTCGCCGCCTTCGGCAATCAATAAAGGAGCGATCGCAGTTTCAGCTAGCACATTGGTTTCATACTCATTACTTTGGGCAATTGTAGAACTAGATAACGCAACACCAGCAGCAAGACTAAGTGTCAAAAATAATTCGATAGATTTCATAGTTGTTTGAGTTGTTTAAAATTTTATTTACCGATGGATGAGATGAATATTGATTCTCATCCTGTTCAACTTTGATGCAGCCACTGAATTTAGAGAATTAAGATCAACAAACTGGTTCTGCAAAATTGCTCGTGGACAATTGAGAGCTATCCATCACTAGGAAATAATTAGCTTCCTTCACCACCTTCTGCGCCTTCACCACCTTCAGCGCCTTCACCACCTTCGCCGCCTTCACCACCTTCGCCACCTTCAACGGCTTCAATTCCTTCGACTGCGCCTTCGGCACCTTCGCCACCTTCTGCGCCTTCTGCCAGAATGAAAGCTTCATGCTGATTCACTTCCGTTACTGCCGAAGAGTATTCTTCTGCATTTACCGTATTGGCAGATGTGCCAATGGCTGTAGCCAATCCAACAGCCAAGAACAATTCTATTGATTTCATGTTGAAAGTTATTCCTATTAGTATCGAGACTTTTGAGAATACAGTTAATGAAAACTCTTGTCAACTATTGAAAATGATTATTTATTCTGG
>JBCBWB010000364.1:0-894 GCA_039817275.1 Cyanobacteria bacterium J06648_1
TTAGCAGATTATCTCCCAGACGGTGGAACGGTGTTTTTGCAATCGGACGTTAAATTCGTGGAAGAGGAGATGTGCGAGCGTTTTGAGGAAAACCCGAATTTTCACAGACAAAGCAAAGAATGGTTAGCAGAAAATCCCTTACCAGTCGCAACAGAAAGAGAATTATTTACTTTAGGAAAGAACGAACCAGTCTACCGTGCTGTATTTGAAAGAGCTTCTTAGTTTCAGAAACCCGGTTTCTTTCTGATTCCACAACGAGATAATAATGCTTTCAAGACAAGAAACCGGGTTTCTTTGGGCTTCTTGCAAATGGTGCAAGATATCAGGTAGAGAGTAGGTAGTAGGAGTAAGGGTTTTAGGGTAATTTACAATCTATTACATAGTTGGGTTTATTTGTGCCGACTTACTTGCATGATTCCTGAACGTAAATTCACCAATAACTACTCACTAATAACTAATAACTAAGTAGGTGGGTGCAAAAAATTATAACTATGTCATTGCGAACGGAACGAAGTGGAGTGAAGCATTCAGCAAAGCTGTGGATCATCGCAAGGTTTTCAGTGATTTTATATTCCTTTACATAGTTAGGTTTATTCCCACCTAGCTACTTAATAACTAATAACTAATAACTAATAACTAATAACTGAAATGACATCTAGCGTTATAGAAAATAAAAGTAAAAATATTGAATCTATTTACCCGCTTTCTCCCATGCAGGAGGGTTTGCTCTTTCATACCCTTTACGAAGGAGAATCCGGCGTTTACTTCGAGCAGTTGAGTTTGACTCTAAGTGGAGACTTAAATGTTGCTGCTTTTGAGCAAGCTTGGCAACAAGTAGTGGAACGACATCCAGTTTTACGTACTCTTTTTGTCTGGGATAAAACTAAAAAGCCA
>JBCBWB010000365.1:0-877 GCA_039817275.1 Cyanobacteria bacterium J06648_1
GGGGTGCGCTCTAACCACCTGATAAGGGTGAGGTCCCTGGTTCAAGTCCAGGATGGCCCACCACAAATCATTTGACATTGAACATTAAACATTGAACAGCCAAGGCTAAATAATGATAAATGTTAATTGACGAATGGTAAATGAAGAGGGGGTATAGCTCAGCTGGTAGAGCGCCTGCTTTGCAAGCAGGATGTCAGCGGTTCAAATCCGCTTACCTCCACCACAGACATGCATAGAGATACAAAAAGAGAATAGATTCAGCACTGTCATCATTGCAAGAGAGCAAGAGGATGAGGATGCTGGAGTTTTAGACTCTAGTTAGAACCTTGAAAACTGCATAATATCTAGAATTAGTAGACAAACTGAAATATCGAGAGATAGGAAAGAGAGTCTGCTTGTGATAGAGCCAATAAAAGAACTAAGTAATTGATTTAGGTCAAATAACTAAGACGTAAGTGAGAACTTACAAAATTAGTCCAAGTAGGGGCGAGACCCCGCGTCGTTTCACGGCGCGTCTTGGAAAAGTTGCTCATGGGGGAAACCCCCAAGACCGCACTTTTCCGCAAGGGAATGCTCGCCAAAAAACCTATTAGCAAAGAACAAAGAGAGTGTGAGATGTTCGCATCTAACAATCAAAATGGTCAAGCTACAAAGGGCTAACGGTGGATACCTAGGTACACAAAGGCGAAGAAGGACGTGGTGACCGACGAAATGCCTCGGGGAGTTGGAAACAAGCATTGATCCGAGGGTGTCCGAGATGGGGCAACCCAAATGAACGACCTGCTGAATATATAGGCAGGAGCGAGCGAACCCAGCTCTAGCGGCGCAGACAAAAGATCCTTATAAAATTGGTGTCAGTGTCCCCATTGGCGGCAAT
>JBCBWB010000366.1:0-873 GCA_039817275.1 Cyanobacteria bacterium J06648_1
AGGCGATGAGCTAGGCAGATTTTACTATTATTTGTGCCTGTTTATCGTCTTTTTTCTTATCATTCAACATTTCTGCTTTTAGCCCTTGAGATAATTGTTGCGATCGCTTTCGGTTTGTACACCAATATTTTGACAGCCAGAGGATATCGCTAGGATTGAAAATAAGCCAGCAGCAACAATAGAGTCCGCAGGTCGTTTTGAGTGATGTACGAACCCTAGAAGAGATAGGAGTATCGCGGATTCCAGGCGCAATTACAGCATCCGAGTTTAAGGATAATTTGGCACAGTATCGGGATGTGCAGGCGATCGCCTACTGTACGATTGGCTATCGTAGCGGTCTATATGCTCAGAAGCTAGCGCAGCAGGGCATTGAAGTCTTGAATCTTGAAGGGAGTCTACTGGCTTGGAGTCATGTAGGGGGAGAATTAGTAAACGCTACGGGAAGGACAAATAAAGTGCATGTTTTTGGTCGTCAATGGCGCCTAACCTCTGAAGACTACGAACCTGTTTGGTAACTGTAAATTGCTAAATGGGAACTATATCAGTAGCTCTAGTTCTTTACTGATATTTCTATCATGCTCTTTAAACTTCGGCAGCGCCATCTGCTGTTATTTGTCTTTGCCATAGTGGGATTGTCGATTGGTTTGCTACCCAATTTTCAGCCTCTCCATCCCGTTCGTGCTACGGCACCCCCAACTCAGATGGTGGAAACTAGAAGTGCGACTGAGCTGGAAACTCAAGGAAAATACTTTTATACTATTGCTCAATTTCAAGCAGCAGCAGATCTGTGGCAACAGGCGATTGAGAGCTACGAGCCACAAGATTCTTTAAATCGTGCCAGAGTAATGAGTAATTTGGCGCTAGCTCAGGGTC
>JBCBWB010000367.1:0-847 GCA_039817275.1 Cyanobacteria bacterium J06648_1
TCTAACTTTAGTCCTGAAGTTGAGATTTATTCGATTGATGAGGGCGGCGCTTTGCGCCTGACCTTGCTTTCAGCAAGGCACTGAACGCGAATGCGTTCGCATCGATCTATCCTGGCTGTCGGGCGTAGAGCTTTTAAACTACGTCAAACAAATAAGGGCTGTTGTTATGCAGTGGACGGGCATTCCAATTTCGATTGGTATTGCTCCGACTAAAACTCTGGCAAAAATCGCTAATCGCGTAGCTAAGAAAGATGCCAAGTATCTTGGTGTATTTATTTATCCCGACTGGTCACACGAGCAGGATGAAGTGTTAAAAGCGATCGCTGTTGAGGATATTTGGGGTATTGGTAGAAAGTACAGTATTTGGTTGAGAGCAAATCTAATTAACAATGCGCTAGAGCTTAAAAATTCTCCAGAATATTTAATCCAGCCAAAAATGGGCATAGTTGGGGTTCGTTTACATCGAGAACTAAACGGTATATCCTGCCTAGATTTAGAACTACAGCCAAAGCCGAAAAAGGCTACCTGTGTATCGAGGTCTTTTGCTCGTCCCGTAAAAACATTAAACGAGATGAGAGAAGCGATCACTACTCATACAACATCTGCCGCCGCGAAGCTAAGAAGGCAGCAGCAAAGTACTATGGCGATAACTATATTTATCTTGACCAATAGATTTAAAGATAATTACTATTCCAACTCTATTACTCTACCTCTACCTGTTGCTTCAAACAGAACGCCAGAACTAATCAATGCTGCACTTAGAGGATTAGAGTTATAGCATTACGTGATAAGGTTAGGACATTAGACAAATAAAGAAAACAAAGAAATAGTAGGCATTCAATGGCAT
>JBCBWB010000368.1:0-843 GCA_039817275.1 Cyanobacteria bacterium J06648_1
TATAGCGTTACGCGAATACGTTAGGACATTTTGCGAAAGCAGAATCAACACACTCTCGAATGGTTTCAAAGTCGTAAATTCTTTGTTTCATCCAAGTTTTTAGAACAGACCACCAACGTTCTATTTTGTTAAAATCAGGAGAATATGGAGGCAAATACCAAATTTCGCATCCTGCATTTTGAACGATTTCTTGAATGCTCTGTCCCTTATGAAACGTTGCGTTGTCAATAACTATAATATTGCCAGGTTCTAATTGAGGTAATAAACTTTTTTCTAACCAAGTTTCAAATACGTGGCGATTACAACATCCTTCATATGTTAGTGGAGCAAAAACTTTCCCTAATTTTAGTGCTGCAATCCAACTAACTCTAGCAACTCTTCTACCTGATTTTAGGGCATAGCATCTTGTTCCTTTCAAGCTGTAACCGTATGGATAATCGTCTCGATTATCAAATCCTGCTTCATCTACATAAACAATTTTGCTTCGCTCTATTTGATTAATACGCTCTAGAAATTGTTTTCTTTTCTCCTCATCTCTTTCCCGATACCCATAAGTTTTTTTTTCTAGTTATCCCCAGCTTGTTCATGGCATCGCTCACATTCTGCTGAGTTAAGTTTTCTCCCCATAGTTGAGCTATTCGCTGCTGAGTTTTATTGTTATGTTGCAACACAAACTCTTGAAAACGTTGAAGATTTTTGATTTTTGGTTTTTTTCCCTTTTGATAGCTAGCGATCGCTTTATAGTCTCCTGTTTCTTGCTCTCTTTTCAGCCATAAATTCAATGTGTTGCGACTAATAGCAAACATTCGACATACATTTACTTTTTTCTCTCCGCTTTTCACT
>JBCBWB010000369.1:0-840 GCA_039817275.1 Cyanobacteria bacterium J06648_1
TATTAGACGACACTGTAGTAGTCGGGCTAAAAAAGTCGGTTGGCGTGTTGACCTAAAACAGCTAAAGACAGAGCTTTAGGTTAAATCACGAAAATGGCGACGTTATCAGCGGACAAAAAAGCAAAAAAAAGGCACAAGTAGATCTCAGAGAAAAGAGAGCAATATCTTGTGCCCAAAGCCATCCATTTATATCAAAAAAAAGCCTATATGAACGCGAGAGATTTAGGACTCACGCAGCGGGAATCGTCGTCGATTGCTGAAATATCAGAACGTACTGGCCAACGAATAGATGCAGGAAATCATCGTTCCAATCGAGGTACTGTCAAAGAAAATACAACTAGTCGAGATCCACTGGCAGAGGTCTGGAGTAGTGAATTAGAGCCGATGCTGCGCCGAGAGCCGAGATTAAAACCCATGACGCTGTTTGAGTATCTACAAGAGCAGTATCCAGGACAGTACCCGCAAGTATTACGCACTCTACAGAGACGGGTTCGTACCTGGAAAACCATGCATGGACCAGCACCAGAAGTAATGTTTATGCTGCGCCATGAACCTGGAGTGATGGGACTGTCGGACTTCACTAAATTGAAGGGCATGGAGATTACCATCAAAGGTCAGCCTTTCGAACACCTAATTTATCACTATCGGTTAGCTTATAGCGGTTGGCAGTATGCTCAGATTATTCAAGGAGGGGAAAGCTTCATTGGTCTCTCTGAAGGATTACAGAATGCACTAGCAGCCAGTGGCGGAGCGCCCAAAGAACTATTAAATGTCAAGGGGATAGACGTGACGCGACAGTCAGTTGTCGTAATAGGCGAGATTTGTAAGATTTAATAGAGA
>JBCBWB010000036.1:0-32619 GCA_039817275.1 Cyanobacteria bacterium J06648_1
CTCACTAAACTGCTTACCGTAGATACTAAACCAGAGAAATTCGGAGCAAATATAAATAATTACCAGGAGAAAGGTGCTGGCGGCCAGAAATAAAACTAAAGGATACCGTTTACCCAGATCGGGCAGAACTTTCAAAGATTCAATTATGCCTACCTGTTCTGATTCAATTGGGGTTTGTAAACGACGTTGCGACTTTTCTAGATAAACTAGCTGTCCAAAAGCGATCGCCATAAACCCTGGTAGACACCAAAGTAGATCGCGACTGGGAAAGTGATTGGATAGTAGTAAGGTATAGCCCCCACCGAGCAATGTCCCTACCGCCTGGGCAATACCAAGATAGGGAGCGTAACGCTTGTACTCAATAGTAGTGAAGTAGTCTGTCAATAGCCCAGGATAGAGCAAATTATTGTAAAAATCCCACTGAAAAAAGATGACCATCAGCAGGACATAATAGACCCAGGTTGTATCTAAACTAACCAACCAGCGCAGCCCCAACATGAGAGCCATTGAGCCTAATAAAACAGTGCGAAACAATTGAGGACGAGTGTAGCGATCGGCTATCTGCGAAAATGCACCGTAGATTGGTAGAGAACATAAGCCAATCAGCATAAAAGCAATGGGAAGTTGTCCTGCACCTACCTGACTGACAAAGAGGGAGTTGGCGATCGCCATTGCCATCACGTTATAAATGAGGACGGTGACTGCCAGTAACAGTAATTGAGGTAAGCGGTCAAATTTGCCCATCATGATAATTGCTGCTCGTCTACGGTAGTCGCTGTGAGGGAAGTGTCTGGCTCAATTTCCTGTATTTCTGAGGCTAAGTCTTCCGTATTGTGCAGTAATAAGGTTAATCCCGCCGCAATAATCAAAGAAACTCCACCAATTACTACTGCCAGCAGGCGATTGTCATGAAGTAAATGCTGCATCACCCAGCCAAATCCTAAGGAGAGTACTACCTCTGGCAACACCACAAAAAAGTTAAATATTCCCTGATAAACACCCCTTCTCTGGGGTGGAATTGAACTACTGAGCATGGCATAGGGCATAATTAAGGCACTTGACCAGGCAATGCCCAAGCCCAACATGGCTAGCAGCAAGACATACTGGTTGCGGATTGTGAGCAAGGATACGAGGCAAATGCCACCGCAGAGTAGGCACAGGCTATGGGTTAGGGAACGACCTAAATACTTGGCAATTCGAGGTAAAACAAAAGAGAAACCGATGCAAACTGCGTTATAAACCGCAAAACAAATTCCTGCCCACTCAATACCATCACTATAAAGAGTCGAATTTTGATTAGTCGCCCCAAATATATTCCGCGCCACCGCAGGCGGAAAGTAAAGTAGAAAACAGAAAATACCCAGCCAGGTAAAAAATTGGATCTTCGCTAGCTGCTGCATCACGTTGGGCATATTACCCAGGGTCTGCCACGCTTCTCGCAGACTACTTGTCACGCCACCTCTAGCTAATTTTAGCTCCTCGAAATTGGCTAAATTTGCGGGGGGATATTCAGGGGTAGTCACAATTGTCCATAAAACAGTACCCAAGAATAATATTCCGCCTACGTAGAAGGATACTTCCACCGTTAGCGGGATCTTGCGCAGAGAGCTACTGGCATTATCGAGCTGGAATATATTGCTGAGTATCCATGGCAAAGCCGAAGCCGAAACTGCTCCGATACCTAGCATAATACTCTGCATGGCAAAACCCTTAGTGCGCTGTTTTTGCGGCAGCAGATCGCCGACAAATGCTCGAAAAGGCACCATACTAACATTGGCGCTAGTATCTAAAACCCAGAGCAAACTAGCCGCCATCCAAAGGTTAGAACAGTGGGGCATCAGAATTAGAGCCACAAATGCCATGATTGCCCCAGCTAAAAAATATGGTCGTCTGCGACCCAAAGCGTTCCAGGTATAGTCACTCAGGTTACCGACAATCGGCTGAACTATCAAACCAGTCAGGGGAGCTGCTAGCCAGAGAATTGGCAGGCGATCTGCATCTGCCCCCAAATGTTCAAAAATAGCGCTCATGTTTGCCATTTGTAATCCCCAGCCAAACTGAATTCCTAAAAAACCAAAGTTCATATTCCATAACTGGCGAAAGTTGAACAAAGGCTTCTCCAGAGATTGCGGGTCAATCGACATAAAATAATCGTTCCAAAATGATGAGCAGGTAATGGCAGGGTAATACTGTCAGTCTAAAGCAACTTTACCCAACATCTCTTGATCTCTGGGGGGTTATTGAGCAGCAAGGCAATTTCCAGAGTCAGACTTAAGGTCAAATTGGCGATCGCTAGTCTCTGAAAATCACAGCAAGATTGAACTAGAGAGGAATTTTACAATTTGCTATAGACACAACACAAATATGACCATCTATAGATTTATTGCTTTGGCTGATTAGACAAACTAAAAATAGCCATACAGATATTCAATATTGGAATTTTAAATTTTATCGAGATGCCAGTGCCAAATCAAAATATCAGAAACTGCGATCGCTTTTTTTTCGGGACAACAGCTTTGTTAGTCCTGACTCTGGGGAATGTAGCTTACCCAAGAATAGCTTCCGCACAAGCAGGGCGATCGTTTATCGCTCAAAGCTCATCTAGTTTAAGAGCGGAAAGCGCTCAGTCGGAAACTCTTTATCTCAACAATGACCGCACTTATTCTTACAATCTAATTGCTCAAACCAGAGGCAGAATTGGTAACGTGACCGTGCCTGCGGGGGCGACTATCGTGGGGAAATACGTCCCTGCCGAGGGTGGACTGAGATATATTGCCGAGGCAGTTACCTACGATAATTACAGCTACAGTATTAATGCTGCTTCGAGCGTAATTGAAGATGTCAAAGATCCTCGCGATACGTCTACGGGAGCCGTCGCCGAAGATGCGGGTATTGGTGCCGCAGGTGGATTAGTCTTAGGAGAGGTATTTGGTGATGCAGGAGCAGCGGAAATTATTGGTGGTGCCGCAGCCGGTGCCGCAGCGGGAAACCTTTCAGCAGATCGTGTTGTGGTAATTGAGCCGAACGAAAGCATTGCCCTCTACGAATAGCAGTAGCCGCAGCAGTAAGTTTTTGTCTAATTAAAATACAACCAGGCTGCACCATAAAAGCAGACCCTTTGTTCGACTACGAACTCACAATTAAATAAAATTTCTATCTTTTTCGTCCATAAACCCGCTTAACTTGACTTTGTGTTCTAAAATCTTAAATAAAATAGATAAATATAAAGTTTTATTAAGAAGAGGGTTTACATATGTACATCGTGCAAATTGCCTCCGAATGCGCTCCTGTTATTAAAGCTGGCGGTTTAGGAGATGTGGTTTATGGCTTGAGTCGAGAATTAGCAGAGAGAGGCAACTGCGTTGAACTAATTCTGCCCATGTATGACTGCATGAGATATGACCATATATGGGGGCTGCACGATGCCTATAAAGACCTAGGGGTCCCCTGGTATGGTGGAGAAATCAAGTGTGATGTGTTTTGTGGTTGGGTTCATGGTCGTCTGTGCTTTTTTATTAAGCCCAAAAGTCAGGATCAGTTTTTTGATCGCGGTTATGTCTATGGTGGAGAAGACGATCCGCTGCGGTTTGCTTTCTTTAGTAAGGCAGCGATGGAGTTTTTGCTCAAGAGTAATAAACGTCCTGATATTATCCACTGCCATGACTGGCAAACTGGCTTGGTTCCCGTGATGCTCTACGAAATGTATCAATACTACGGGATGGAGCGCCAGAGAGTCTGCTACACCATTCATAACTTCAGGCATCAGGGTAGCTGCGGTAATGAAATCCTCGTGGCAACGGGTTTAAATCGACCAGAATATTACTTCGACTACTCTCGTCTGCGGGATAACTTTAATCCTTTTGCTCTCAACTTAATGAAAGGGGGAATTGTCTATTCAAATTATGTCAATACTGTTTCTCCTCATCATGCTTGGGAAGCCAGGTTTACCGATGTCGGTTACGGCTTGGGTCATACTTTAGAAATTCATCAAGAAAAGTTTAGCGGCATCTTAAACGGTGTAGACTACAATTTCTGGAATCCCAAAACGGATAAATTGATTGCTGCCAACTACGACATAGATAAACTAGAGGATAAAGCCAAAGACAAAGCGACCTTGAGAAAAAGACTGCTGCTCCACGAATCCGATAAACCGATTATTGCCTATATTGGTCGTCTGGACGATCAAAAAGGAGTACATTTAGTGCATCATGCGATCTACTATGCTTTAAATCGTAATGCGCAATTTGTACTGCTAGGATCGGGAACTTCTCCCAGCATAAACAGTAAATTTCTGCACGAAAAATATTTCCTCAATGATAATCCTGATGTGCATTTAGAGATTGGCTTTGATGAAGAGCTGGCTCATTTGATTTATGCAGGGGCAGATATGATGGTAGTCCCCAGTAATTTTGAACCCTGCGGTTTAACCCAGCTAATTAGTTTAAAATACGGTACTGTCCCAATTGTGCGTGGGGTAGGTGGTTTGCTTAGTACCGTCTTTGATCGCGATTACGATCTCGATCATGCTCCAGAAAAGCGTAATGGCTATGTGTTCTACCAAAAAGACAATCATGCCCTAGAATCGGCTATGGAAAGAGCGATCGGGCTGTATTACGAGTATCCCAAAGAATTTGAACAGTTGGTGCAGCAGGGAATGGAATACGACTACTCTTGGAAAGCGGCGGGAAGTCAGTATCTTAATCTATATGAATACATAAAATACGTTTAAGCCATTAACTGCCAGTTGACCGTCCTGATAGGCTGTCCGAAAAACAGTGCAGCGATCGCATTTTGACGGTCATTATTGGTTAATAAATTCAGGTTTACGCCAGCGATCGCCATAATTAATTGTGCCGCATTATCGTGCTATTTACTCATTGTAATGGCACGGTTTTTCTGTTTCTAGCCATAAAATGCTGGTTAAACCCTAGTCATCAGCATTGATTTTCTCGCACTAACTGTATACTCTACTTCCTTCGTTCATGAATCGTGTTAGATAGTTAGGTAAAAAGCAGCGGCAATATTTTTTAGTAAGGCGTATTGTTCTCAATCTAACCTTCACCATTGACGGAATATATTAACCAAAAAAGCAGGTACCTGCGCCATTTTCTAAAAACAGCTATACAGGTACCTTTCACCAGATGAAAAATTATTTAATTACTGCTAATTATTATCTCTATCAGTCAACAAAGTATTTAGCTGCTGGGTACAGTTTCAACATCGACATCGACAGTTTCACTAGCTGGGTTCTCTAGATCGATATCTTGGACAGTAGTCTTGTTTTCTTGGCGAGTTTGCAGCTTGGCAATCATCATTTGTGATAGTTCAGTAAATAATAAACCTGCCAACATCACATCATCTATTTGACCGAGAATGGGAATAAAATCTGGCGCAATATCGATCGGACTAATGAGATAAATTACTGTTCCTAACATTACCCACCAACGGTATTTTGGGTGGCGAATTGCATCGTGATACCAATCGTAAAGGGAAGAAAGAGAAAAGTTCATCTTTGCTGTTTTGTCCTCGATTAACTGATTCTATTGTGACATATGTAATGCTTAACTTCAGTGTGGAAAACCAGATATCTATCCTTCGGTCAACACCCTGTATCGATTGCCGCTCAATCTACCTAATCTCAACAACTACAGCAATAGACTCAAAAACTTTAGTCCCAACTGGCGTTTTATAATGCCTTGAGCTAGAAATCCCTCTATCAATTGACCCATAACCCAAGACTTTAGCCATTTACTGATTATGGCTGAATATATTACTTTTGATAGGCAAAAAAAGAGCAGACAAACTACGATCTTGATCAGGTAACTAGCTGGTAAAAAATAACTAGTCAAAACGCTCGTAGCTACTGTCACGATCGCCCAAAAAACAGGTATGAGCCATTGATGCCAAGCAGGAGTCTGAAAAGGTAGCTGAGTCAAAATTTCGTTAATTAGCCAGTAATGGGCTTGGGATAGGCGAGCGAGTAGGGCTGGATCATCGATGAGCTGTTGCTGGACTTGCTGAGATATTGCACCTTTTAAATCAATGACGCTCCGTAATAGAGTGGTGGGATTTGGTTCTTCAGTTAAATATGAATATTGACTCGAAAAAGTAAGTGATGATTGATTAGCCTGCTGTTGTTTACTAGCTAGTCTGGCAGCGGATTTTAAAGGTAGATGCAGCAAAGCATAATGCCTTAAATTGGCTAAGTTACGAGGAGAAAGAACCAGCTTGGTTTGGCTAGCAGTGGTCTGTTCTATCTCTGCGAGCGCCCGATCATTGAGGCAGAGACATACTTGATAAGGAATGGTGAGCTGGGGGCTTATTTTCGCCGATTGAATCTGAATATAGGAGTTCAGGATCTCGTTTAGATTATCAGTCTGATTTTGCTTCACCGTAGTTACTGCCGCGCAATCAGAGACAGCATAAATTTAACTAAACCCCGCCACTGTTTTTCTCCCGTAGTAGTTGACTGTTCATGTATTTGGAGCAATAAATTGCGATCGCTACGTCCTAAAATAGCCTGGGAATAACGATTGACAATCTTACCGTTGAGCTGCAAAGAAGTTTGAGCGTAGGTCGTGTCGGTAATATTGGCGTGGGGAGATGTCCGACGCAAAATGCGATCGCGACGATCTAGAGCTGTTTTACGCTTGTTTAACTGCTGCAAGAGATTGATGAACTGACGTTCTCCCAACAGCTTATTAATTTTAGATAGCGAGTTCTTGCTGTCAGGCATCGGTTCAGGCAATCGGCTGGGAATATTTTCCCAATCAACAGTCTGCCGACTCAAAATCGGTAGATCTCGCCCAATCTCAGCCGCTAGTAGACGGTTGTACTGACTGGAATTGACATCGACCACCAGTAGACAGTAGGTCAGCTCCAGTTGACGACGTAGCTGTAGATAGCGATTCCAAAGTGATGGATCGATCTCCGACTGCTCTAGATAAGCACGAGACAGATAATAGATAGCCTGATAGACTTCCCAGGGAATAAATACTTCGTCTACAATCTCATCGACAATTACGGTGCTAACTTCCACCGTGGTAATGTTTTTCAACAAGTTTTGATTCATGTAGCTGCTGACAAACTAGTAGTCCAGTGGTTTAAGTAGAATTTAGTCATTAGAAGAAAGCGGTAGTGTCGTAAGCGTCTTCAAACACCCCGAGCTTTTAAGATTCTGAACTATTTGGATCGGTATCTACTGCTTCGTTTTGTTCTTCCCAGTTTTGCCAGTTATCTTTGGCATCCCTGATGTTGAGAGACTTGAGATCGAATACCCCAGTTTTCACATCTGGCTCATCATCGAGCCATTCACTCCAGTCAGGCTGAGGCTGATTTTTACTGGCTTCTGTCTCGGCTTCCGTGTTAAGTTCGGCTACAGGATCGATATCGGCTAAAGATAATAAATCATTGACCATTTCGTCGTCTTCATCTTCAAAAGATGGTAGCTGTGGTTCAGATGTATCTCCCGCAATATTGGTAATGTTGCCGTGATTTTCTGACTGTTCTAATCTGCTTGCAGCTAAAGCATTAGGAATATTACCGTAAAGCTGGCTCGGATTTGGTTGAGTTGGTAGGGAATCTCGCTCCACATCGGCAGCAATATCAACCCAGTTAGGATGATTAGTTGCCTGCTGCTGCTGGAAAGCAGACATGAGCTGAAACATCTTTTGCAGACCGATCAGATTCTGCTGGATTGTCTGATGTCCTTGGGTTACCTGCTGAAGATGAAACTGTTTGATTTCCGAATAGCGATCGCCCGTTAGTTTTTCGCCAATTTCGTTTTCTACTTTGCCTTCAATCAGATTGATATGGGTGTGGAGATAATTATCCATCTGACCATGCTCGGGAGCTATCTTCTGTCCCTCAGCAGTCACGATCTTGGTCGTGATATTTAATTCTGGAGCATTGCTCATGGCAACCAAAAAAGCTTCGCTAATATTACCTGCTCTAATTGCTTGCTTAAATTCTTCTTTAGATGTCATCAGTTTTAATCTTTAAGATAAAATATTTAGTCGAGCAACAAAGCACACCAATCCAGAAGTTAGATATTGTGCCGATTAACCACAATCTGGCGCATTTTTTCTAAGCTAGCGAGATTTTTAACTAAAGATTCCTGTCTTTGGCGTACCTGCTCTGTATGCCATCGTTGTAATTCCCCATAGGCAGGATTGTCAATCAATTTAAGATCAATTTCATGTTCGATGGTTTGGTCGAGGAGGTTAATCTGCGTATGTAGACGACTAGTTGATGCCGATTTTTCGATGTGATCCAAATCCCAGCTATCGATGTAGGTTGTCACCTCAATTTCTGCCGTCTCGCTCATGGCGGTGGTCAATACTTGCAATATAGCTTGAGCTAAAGTTGGCTCACTCGGTTGTTCTAATGTCATCGCTCAAAAAGTAGCAGATCGCTCTTACTAGGGGGAATCTTTAGAGCTAATGGCGCAATAGCGCCGTCTAAAAGCCTTCGGCTTCGCGGCTAACAGCTAATAGCTTTTCAATCGCTAGTTTACCAAGAGCCTAATCCCAAAAATCTGTGACATTGTAGCCTAAACTTTCGATCATTTTATATAGCACAGGAAGGCTCAAGCCAATTACATTGCTGTGACAGCCGACAATTTTTTCCACAAACATGCCTCCTTTTCCTTCTAAGGCAAAGCTGCCTGCACAGCTCAGGGGTTCACCTGTCGCTACATAAGCCTCAATCGTGCGATCGCTAAGATCGGCAAAGTAAACCTCGGTGATGCCGCAGCGAATAATTTGCCTTTGCTGGTCTAGGTCGAGTAAAGCATGACCAGTATAGAGGCGACCCATTCTGCCTCGCATGCCTCGCCAGCGAGCGATCGCAATTTGGGGTGATTCTGGCTTACCGTAAATGCGATCGTTCACCGTCAAAACTGAATCACAGCCTAAAACTAAATTACCAGGAAACTTTGGCGCGACAGTTTCCGCCTTACACCTAGCCAAAGTTTTAACTAGTTCTGCTGCATCCTCAATTTGAATCGTATCCTCATCAAAATCACTCTTACACACAATAGGCTCGATACCAACCATGCGTAACAGTTTCAAACGAGCAGGAGAAGCTGAAGCTAGAACTAAGCGCAATGACTTATTATTCGCACTCATAAATAATTAATGTTTTAATTTACCAATAGCGATCGCCAACAAGCAAATAGTCAGAAGCAATGCGTAGTACAACAGCCAGCATTGTGATATTTTGTTGGCTGTTGACCAAACTTTACCTTACGGTAAAAGACTTAGCCGCAACTTCGAAGCTGTCTTTAACCGTATCCCAGCGTCTTTCGGGAGTAGACAGATTAAACGTAAAAATCTTACCTCTACTTACCGCCACACTAGCGATGTTGTGTCTCGTACCTTGTTCAGGGAGATCCTCTTCATACTCTAGAAGGTAGTACTTCTTGTCTCTATTTTCTCTCGCCTCAGCACGAATAAATTCTGCCTCTCTATTATCTTCTGGCTTGCTGTTAATCACCTTAAGTAAACGATAGCCAACGTCCGAAGGACTGCCCAAATCTTCTAAAGTTTTGCCATCAGGAACTTCATCGATAATTACGCTTAGATTTTCAGTTCTTTCCACCAGATCGCGGAAAACTACATCTACTGTTCTTCGAGCAGAAGCTCCTAAAGTAACTGGTATCCAACCGTTAGGATAGAGAAATTCATACCCCTTGCTAGTATTAACATAGCTTTGTAGTCCGCTTACTCCTGTTGAACAACTGGTGATTACCAGACTTAAAACAATTAATAATCCAGCGCAGAACGACTTAAACATTTTTGTTTAATTACCTCTATAAATCAACTTTTTTGATGTTTGTGTTGCTAATCTTCTTATTGTCTCATGCCATAGAAATACCCCACGCTGCAATTGGTTAAACATGGGGTACACCATAACTTGTGTGTGAATTTGATTTTAATTAAAATACCTAATCAAAATATTTTCAATCCTAGCTGACGCTGGATGCATATACAGCAACCGCAACTACGCCACCGAGTAGCAAGAACGCTAGTACGCCGAAAATCGCATAATTCCGCTTTTCTGAGGAATCTGGCTCATCTGCTGTGTACATTTGCGGTTCTCTGGCAAAATTGTTTAGTAGCCCGCCTTCTTCTTCTGTATATGGCATAAATCTTATTTCCTCTAAATTTTTATTTCTAAACCTTAATAAATAGTAATCTTATTTATCCCATCGCACAATAAACCCCTAAAGATCTTAGAGAGTCTGAAAGTAAACAGCTGGATTCGCGCCCCAGCTTGCGTCTTAATTTGAACTCAACTGGAGCTTGATTTTCGTTTCATCAGAGACGGCAGATACTTCCTGGTAGTCTAATTTTAAAAGTAGCTCTGGTTGTAAAGCGAACGACCCCTTGATAATCAAACCGCGACCGTGAGAGCTAGTACCATAGCCCAAATTAAGATTCCACAAATGGTTTTTTTGACTAACCTTGGTTTCAGACTGGAGCTTGCCACCCCAGACCAAAAAATCTTGTTGCTCTTGTTTTTTTTGGCGAGTTTGATACTTAACAAAGGCAGAACATTCAAAACCCATACTGTCAAAGCTCACCAGTTTATTACTAAGTTCTGAATCGCTGTGCTGCTGGTTGCGACTGTGAACGAACTTAAATCCCGCAAACTGGGAATGTACTTTCCACTGTAAGCTGCGCTCATTGTCTAGAGTGGCTGTGGCAGAGAGGGAAAAATAGTTGTTCTGGACTGCAACTTTTATCCCCGTGCTGTAAGAATGATTCTCAGTGTTCCCCTTGGCAAGAAAGGTTAGACCAGGATATATGCCCCAGTCGGCATCAAATTGGTGTTGTTCCGCATCACTATAGTAATTAAGAGTAAAATTTTGTGCTGGTTTGAACTGGACATGAGAGTGAAGATCTGCCGCAGATTCTCTGGCATAGAGAGATAGAGTAGTCTTGATTGGCAGAATATCGCTATCGTAGGTTAGCTGCGTAAAGCCAGTAAAAGCATCTTCTACATCTTCGTAGACAAAGCCAACTCCCATGGTCAACTGTTTTTCTACTCCATGATGATAGGTAATGCCGCCACGAAAATCCTCAAATTCTGGAGAAGTGACTCGATCTTGACTCAGAGTTTTTTGCTGGGTTAAGTTGCGATTTCCGCCTCCCGAGAAAGTTAGACTAGAACTGCCTGAAGGTAGTGTCGGAGCTGAATTGGTATAGTCTAGCTGTGGCGATTTTGGTTCGCCAGCCTGCTTTTTGCCCCAATGCTCTACAGTGGTTATTCCCCAGTATTTACTGGGATTGGTACTTGCCCAAAAAGTGCTTTGAAAGCCCAACACCAAATCTGCCTGTTGTGATTTATGAGTATAGGGTTGCTGCGGTGACGACAACAGTTGCTGAATATTAGCTTCAGACTCAGCAAAGCTTAATCCAGAAGAATAGTTGACCTGGGGAACAGCAATAAAGTTAGCAGCACTGTTCTGCTTCAACCACTGATGATAGCCAATGCTAGATAAAGCATTAATGCTGTGCAACTCACCAGTACTCAAGATCTGACCCATTGATCCTAAAACAGGAGTTACAGTGGGGTTACTTGAGGTTGAGATTAGTCTCGTAGACAAAATCTGCCGTTCGTGGGTAGATTGCCTGGGGATGGGATTTGCCTGAGTGGAATTAACACAATTTAGGCAGCCAAAAATGCCACCAAAGAGGACGTTTGCTACAATGGCTTTCATTCATGTATGGGAAGGTAGGAGGAGATAGAAGAAAGAAAATGACTGCTCGTCCCAGAGATGACAACAAAACTAAAATTCAGCCAAATTTTGATTTACTAGAGATAGCTCCCAACCAAAGCAGCCTGCTCTAAATAATCTGAATAAAGCTATGGTCTGGTTTTTGTAGTTGCTGTCCAACATATTAGTAACAAGCGTCTTATCGAGTTTTTTACTTTTAATACTCTTCTATTGTGAACCTTTTTCACCGTAGTTGGATAAAGTTCGTGTAAAGATTGATTGAGCAAAGCAAAAAGCCAGATTTGTCAAGGATTATAGCCATTGGCAAAACTTAAGGCAGGCTTAGATTTGTAGTCAAATATCAACCATCAAGTTCAATACCACCAAACATAATGAGAAAATTTGCTATCGTCTTTTGGTTAAATCTAGGAGTTTTGAGCTGTTTTGCTAACGCTACTAGGGCAGAGAGTGCGGCAACTGCCCCAAGCGAAATTACCGAGGCGATCGCTGGAATTGAAGCGGCGGCTAATAAACAAGATGTTGATGCTGTAATGGAATATTACAGTGAAGACTTTGAAAATTCGGACGGCTTGACTACGGAGACTCTCGCCGAGGCTTTAACGCAAATGTGGCAAGATTATCCTCGACTCAAGTACAACACCGAACTTCAGTCTTGGACGAGATCGGGTGATGAGCTGATAGCAGAGACAGTCACCACAGTTAGAGGGATTCAGAATACCGCAGGTAGACAGGCAAGACTAAAATCGACGATTAAATCTCGGCAGTATTTTCAGTCGCAAAAACTGGTACGTCAGGATATATTGACCGAACAGTCGCGGTTGACATCGGGTGAGAATCCGCCTCAGGTAGAGGTTGTGGCACCAAGCACCGTCACCGTAGGTCAAAAATATAATTTTGACTTAATTGTGGATGAGCCTTTAGGAGAGCAAGTATTGTTGGGGGCGGTTCAGTCAGAGAAAACCGCAGGTAATCTATATTTTAACTCTACCTCATTAGAATTGGAGCCATTGCCCGCAGGAGGAATTTATAAAGTAGCGACTGCGCCGTCAGTTCCCGAAAGTAATTGGCTATCGGCAATCTTGGTTCGTGGAGATGGGATAACAATGATTACTCATCGAGTCAAGATTGAATCAAATCAGGTCGAGCAGCAGAATTAGTCGCTAGATAGTAAAAAATGTATTAGCGCAGAAGACTGGAGATAGAATAACTATTTTGCTCCCCATAACTCAAATACCGCTGCTCCAGCTTGAGTTTTAGTCTAAGTTATGACGCTATTGTAAATTTTAGTACTGAGGCAGTTTTCGCTCCTGATTTAACTACTGCCAAGAAATAATATATTCCTGTGTTAGGGCGCAGATCGCTATTGCTGACTTGTTTGATTTTTAAATATGCTTGTACTTTTTCATAATCGGCAATGAGCCAAAAATATCCACCTCAACCTAAGACATTAAATAATAATTATTTATCAACCAGCTCGCCAACAGTTTTGACCCCTCCATTGTCTAGAAGTCGCAGATATCGAAATCAAAAATCGCGTAAAAGCTGGTTAGGTAGACGTATCCGTCTGATCTATCTAAGGCTGTTGAGGTTACGAGATAAACCTGAGGTAGTGGCAAAGGGGCTGGCGGTAGGAGTATTTGCTGGTTCTTTTCCCTTTTTTGGTCTTCAAAGTCTGTTGGGGCTGTGCCTGGCGACCATTGTCCGTGGCAGTAAGGTTGCTGCCTATGCCGCGACCTGGATTAGTAATCCTTTTACTTACGTGCCGCTATATATTTTTAACTATAAAATTGGCAAGCTGTTATTAGGTACGGAAGACACCATTTTACCCCCGCTCGATCTCGAATCTTTTACCGCCTTCAAAGAACTTGGCTCAACTTTTGCCCTGACACTGCTTACTGGAAGCTTTGTCGTTGGTTTGATTCTGAGTACGATTACTTATTTTTATGGTTTGGCGATTTTAGAACGATTGCGCGATCGCAAACACAGTCTGCGTCAAAGAAAGCGCCAGAAATGAACTAGGTTAAAGATTTTGGCGGCTGCTCGACAGTCGATTTTTGCCATTGTTCTGCTTGAATCAGCGTATGTCGCTGCCAGTCAGGACTAGGATCAGGATAGTCCTGCCGATAATGTCCTCCACGACTCTCAGTACGAAAGGCGGCGCTACCAAGAATCAAATAGGCAATATCTAGGAGGTTGAGAGTTTCGGTATAAAGCTTGAGCTGTGATTCTGCTTGAGAATTTGCCAGTTTGAACTGCTGTTGGGGAGATAAATTTATTACGTACTGACTGAGAGATAGACGATGCATTTGCGATCGCCAACCCGCTATCGTCGCGATCGCCTGCTTCATGGTCTGGCTGGTACGGCGTATGCCCGCACTTTGCCACATAAGTTCGGGTAGCTGCTCTCGAATGGAATTGACCAAGTTGATTTCTGGTTCCCAGTTAGCAATCACCTCTTTAATGGGAGGCGCTTTGCTCGTCGAGAGGCTAGAGGGCTGTAATTTTGCTAGTTGAGCCGCATAAACAACGCATTCTAATAAGGAATTGCTTGCCAGACGATTAGCTCCGTGTACTCCTGTACTGGCAGTTTCGCCCACCGCATATAGCCCAGCGATAGAAGTCTGATTCATCGTATCCACCTTGATTCCGCCCATCCAATAGTGAGCCGCAGGAGCAACGGGAATTGGCTTTGTAAACAGGTCTACATGCCAATATTGGCAGACACGAATAATATTAGGAAAACGATAGCGAATACGCTCTGGATCAATGGGCTGGAGATCGAGAAAGACATTTTTCTCCCCTGTCTGCTGTAAGTGGCTAAAAATTGCTCGACTCACTACGTCCCTGGGAGCAAGTTCACCATCGGGATGATAGTCGAAGGCAAAACGCTTGCCCTGGTGATCAATTAAGTGCGCTCCCTCGCCTCTAACGGCTTCGCTAATCAAAAATCTGGGTGCGTCGGGGACAGTTAAGGCGGTAGGGTGAAACTGAACAAATTCGGGGTCGCGAATCACTGCCCCGCTACGCCAGGCGATCGCAACTCCATCTCCCGTACTCACTTGAGGATTAGTCGTCTGAGCAAAGACCTGTCCTCCTCCTCCCGTGGCTAAAATTACTGCCCCTGCTTGAATCCAAGATATTTTTTGGTCTTGTAAGATACTAATACCCCGACATGTCTGACTAGAATCAAGCCATAGTCCTAGAGCAAATGCTTGAGATAATACCTCAATATTGCTTTTTGCTAATACCTGCTGCGCTAGAGTGGCGACAATTGCCCTGCCTGTCGTGTCGGCAGCATGAAGTACCCTGGGGCGGGAATGGGCTGCTTCTAGGGTCATTGCTAGCTGGCTCTGATGGCGATCAAAGGCAACTCCCATTGCTACTAAGGATTCAATGGAACTGGCAGCATGGTCAACCAAAAACTCTACCGCCTGCCGATCGCACAGTCCTGCTCCTGCTTTGAGAGTATCGTTGAGATGTAGCTGGGGAGAATCTTCTGAACCAATCGCCGCCGCAATTCCGCCCTGTGCCCAATCACTCGCCCCCGTGTTTAACCGATCCTTAGTGACTAAGGCTACTTGCAAATCATCAGGCAAACATAAAGCTCCATAAAGCCCTGCTGCTCCAGAGCCTACCACTATCACATCAAACTTCGGGTAAATCAATTTTAATTATTTTGACACATCTTAATTGGAAATTATCATGACATATAGCCACAAAAAAACCACCCTCGCTTGGGCAAGGTGGTTATAAAAGTTACATATTGCTATTGAGCAATAGTCAAATTTTTAGTATAGTCCTGGATTATAGCGATCGCCGCCAGCGTTCATCGAAGCTTCGACATCGGTGACAACAAACTCATCTAGGTTAGCCTGCAAGCGTTCTGCTTGAGTAGGACTTAGACCAGGAATTTCTAATACGTCTTCAACGTTACTATAGGGGGCATTTTGGATGATTTTGCTAGCAAGACTGGGATAGAATCCGCGCAGTCGGCGAAATTCTCTCACGTCGCTATTGTTGAGGTCTAATTTACCTTTTATTAGCTCTGTACGCTTAGCATCAGCCGTGTTAACCCTTGCTAAAAAAGCAGTTGAGGGGGCAGTAAATAATCCTGTGTCTAATTTTATGGCTCTAGCTTGGGCAGCAGGTGCAAATCCCCAAGCACCGACAATTAATAATAGGGCAGCTATGATGCCGATGAATCTCTTCATTGAATTTAATTTCTCCTGGTTTGAAGCTGTTTTACTAGTAGAGAAGTTTTTTTCTCTAGTTGATAATTTTTGTTTGCTATTTTTCTCTCTTGAGGTTCTTCTGTCTAAGTGACTTTATTAAACCTGCTGACAGATGCCGTTGATATATATCATAATTCTTTCACCCCATTTTTTGAATACCAGGTTTCTCTAATTACATTTCTGACTCGACAAAGTAGGTGAAACATATCCATAATTGAGCAGTTTACCGATTGCCCAAGCCAATTCTCTGGTTAGGAGAATTAATGGTTTCCAGTATCATCCTGTCTGATCCTGGTGATGAATAAGCGGTTCTCTCGCTAACGTAATTCCTGCTCTAAAGCGGAATTGGTAAGCCTTGTGAGCTTAACGCTGGATAATTGGTCTCAACCGATCTCAGCAGTTCTACTGACAAATAATTTATAATTGTATATGACTAGCTACTATCGAAAACCTGTAAAACACAATACAGCTTTGAAAGAATTTAAAATTTTAATTGTTTCCCTGGCTATTTTCTGGGCAGTGGAAATTGCCGATTTTTTGGTTTTTAACGGCGGTTTGGATCGCTACGGCATTCAACCTCACAGCGTAATTGGTCTTAGGGGCATTGCTTTTGCACCCTTGCTTCACGGTGGATTCGGACACTTGATTGCCAATAGTCTTCCTTTTTTTACCTTGGGTTGGCTGACCATGATTCAAGATACCAAAGACTTTTATTTTGCTTCGATCATGAGTGCCTTAGTCGGCGGTTTGGGAGTCTGGATTTTTGGTTCTCCCAACTCGGTACACATTGGTGCCAGCATTCTGGTATATGGCTATTTGGGCTTTCTGCTCTTACGGGGCTATTTCCAAAAAAACATGCTTTCTATCGCCGTGTCAATTTTTGTTGCCATTGCCTATGGTAGCTTTATTTGGGGCGTATTTCCCTCAGAAATTGGCGTTTCTTGGCAAGGACATCTCTTTGGCTTTATCGGTGGTGCGATCGCCGCCAAAATGGTGGCACAAGAGAAGAAATCTCGTGTCTAAGACGAAATTGTATCTTAGTGATATGGCTGCGAACAAGATTAGGTAAAGTCTGCCGTAATACTAGTAACCTCTGAAATAATGTAGGTAGATAGTAATAACAGATAACTCGTCCGTTATTATGATCGACTCGGTAATATAGTTGAAAGAAGCCCACTCTAATGATGGTGCTTCTTTTTTCTTTTGAGCAGAAATTCTTTTGGGTTTAGAGCGACATGGGCTGAAAATTATCGCTTAATCGCTAAAAACCCAGCCAATTATGCAGGGAGAAATCTAGTCAAATCTATTTTCTAATCGGCTTCGGCATTTTTCGCTGCCTTCCAAGCATCCATAGTTCTGGTGAGATTGAGCTTAAATTCATCTCCACCAACAAGGCTACCAGTGCGATCTTCATCCCAGGAAGCAGAAAACAGACCATAGCTTAAGCCGAGAACTCCCAAACCCAAAAAGCCAAAGGAGACGGCGAAAGCAGCGTAAGGAGGTAGCTCTACTATTTCTTTTACCTTGAGCCAATAGCAAATAAACAGTGATGACATCCCCAAAGCCGAAGGAATGCCACAAAACACCGCCATGCGCCTGCCCATACGTTTGCTGACCGCATCAGGAATTGCTGACAGGTTAGATTTTGGTCGAGAGTTTCTAGAAGTCCCTTTTTGCGTTTGCTTGGCAGTTTTAGCGGGGGGCTTTTTCGTCGGCTTCTCTTTCTTATTATCGTTACGGGGTTCAAATGGTAAAGGTTCCCGTTTAGAATCTGATGGCATAATGTCTAGTGATTAACGGCGGATGCCAAGACGAGCAATTAATTTTTGGTAGCGTTCATAATCTTGTTTCTGAATGTATGCCAGGAGTCCTTTGCGACGACCAATCATTTTTAACAGTCCTCTTCTGGAGGAATGGTCTTTTTTGTTAGCTTTGAGGTGGGAAGTGAGCTTGTTAATTCTTTCAGTCAGAACGGCAATTTGCAGGTCGGCAGAACCAGTATCAGTTTCGTGAACCTGGTATTCAGCCATTAGTTCTTGCTTGCGCTGTTGAGTCAGAGTCATAGTTAGTCTAGTATTGGGTCGTCTTGGTATGTAAAAGATACAAACTATTATATTACCATCGTTTTTTTGTATCTTCCGCGCCGATTAAAATCTGATGCCAAAAGGCTAGTGCGATCGCAGGTATCATAAATCTGTGATTAAATCGGTTTACAAATAGATCTGTAATAATAAGCAAACCCTATTTTAAGTATCTAAAGCAAAAGTGAAATCATCCTCTGAGACAAATTCCTTACCTACTGGTTCTAATACAGCAGTTCAAGCTACTGGTTTGGGTACATTTGGCGGTGTTTTTACTCCCTCAATTTTAACTATTTTAGGGGTGATCATGTATCTGCGCTTCGGCTGGGTAGTCGGCAACGCAGGTCTGATTGGCACTCTGATCATTGTTACTATCTCCACGGCGATTACCTTTTTGACCGCTCTTTCCGTCTGTGCGATCGCCACGGATAAGGTTGTGCGGGCAGGGGGCGCATACTATATGATCAGCCGTTCTTTGGGGATCGAAACAGGGGGAGCAGTGGGGATCTCGCTTTACTTTGCCCAAGCCGTCTCGGTGGCGCTCTATACGATTGGTTTTGCCGAGAGTTTGGTCAACGCCAAGATTGATATTTTTGGTTTCAGCCTCAATTTCCAAGACTGGGGTTTAAATCAGACTTATGTCGCGTTAATTATTACAGTTTTAGTCGGGATCTTAGCTATTACCTCGGCAGAATTGGCGATTAAGGCGCAGTATTTCATCATGGCGGCGATCGCCATTTCACTTTTGGCTTTTATCTTTGGTAATCCCCTACCAGGAGTCGAAGTACAGTGGCTATCTGCTCCTGATGTAGAGAATTCGATTCCCTTCTGGACGGTCTTTGCGGTATTTTTTCCAGCGGTAACGGGGATTATGGCTGGCGTAAATATGTCGGGGGATCTAAAAGATCCAATTAAGTCTTTACCCACAGGAACATTAGCCGCTGTCGGGACAGGATACGTGATCTATATGATCTTGCCGATCTTTATGTCGTTACGGGCGGACTCAGCTAGTCTGGTCGATCCCAATATCTTTGTAATGCAGGAAACTGCCTTTAACGGTTTGGGTTTTACCATGCTGCTGGGAGTTTGGGGGGCAACCTTAAGCAGCGCCATCGGCAGTATTTTGGGTGCGCCGCGGGTCTTGCAGGCATTGGCGAGAGATGGTGTCTTGCCACCAATGTTTAGCGCCTTGGGCAAGGGACATGGGGCAAATGATGAACCCCGTAACGGAACTTTGGTAAGTTTGGCGATCGCGATCGCCGCAGTCTGTGTCGGCGACTTGAACTTGATTGCGCCAATTCTCTCGATGTTTTTCTTAACTACCTACTTGGTGCTTAACGTTTCGGCAGGGATCGAAGGTTTTTTGCAAAGCCCTTCTTTTCGTCCTAGCTTTCGGGTGCATTGGTCTTTATCTTTGCTGGGGGCGATCGGCTGCTTAGGGGTAATGTTTTTGATCAACCCCGTGGCTACGTTCTGTGCCGCAATTGTGGTTTCGGGCATTTATATCTGGCTACAGCGTCGTGAGTTAGAAACAACCTGGGGTGATGTGCGTCGAGGGATGTGGATGGCGCTAATTAGCAAGGGGATTTTTCAGATTGAAGAACAGGAAGACCCCAAAAACTGGCGACCTCACATTCTCGTCTTGTCTGGCGCACCACGGAAACGCTGGTCTCTGATTGAGCTTGCTGATGGCTTTAGTCATAATCGCAGCCTGATGACGGTTTCTAGTGTCTTACCGAGTGGCTCTCGCGATTTAAAACAGCAGCTCAACCTGGAAAAGACAATTCGCGACTATCTCCAAAAGCGGGGAGTTAGAGCTTTGGTTCGGGTGGTAACTGCCGAAGATCCTTTTGATGGCGCGGTTAAACTAGTGGAAACCTATGGCTTAGGACCTTTGGTTCCCAACACGATCGTCATGGGAGATAGCGAACAGCCAGAAAGCAGAACGGGTTTTTGTAATGCGATCGCCGAAATTCATGAGAGTAAACGTAACTTAGTTATCTTCCACGAAAATCAACAGCAGGGTTTTGGATTTAGGCGCAAAATTGACGTATGGTGGGGAGGAATGCAGTCTAACGGCAGCCTGATGCTGTTACTAGCCTATTTACTCCGTACTGATATTAACTGGCGTAATGCGAAAATTTATCTCAAGCTGGTAGTTCCCAATCAAGCAGCGGCAGCAGCGGCAAAAGATAATTTAAATAGCTTTAGTAAGAGTCTGCGGATTGATGTCATTCCCAAGGTGATTGTGGCGGATGGTCGTTCTTTTGACGAAATTCTTCAGCAATCTTCTGGGAACTCCGATTTGGTATTTTTGGGCATGGCGGCTCCCTCAGAGGGATTTACCGACTATTATGAGAAGCTACAGCATAAGGTTGCCAATCTGCCTTCGACAATTTTTGTGTTGGCAGCACCAGATTTTGCTTTCGGAGAATTGTTGGCTGAATAATTAAGCGAATCAAAAGTAAACGACAAGAGGTTAGAAGTTCCAGGTGAAGCAGCATAGTAGACAACAATTTTTAGACTCCAAATGGCAATGCATTTCAGGGTGTGGTGCCTGCTGTAATCTCGATCCTGCCGAAAGACCCGACTTAGCTGAATATCTGTCGGCGGATGAGCTAGCTACCTACATGGGTATGGTAGGTGCTGACGGTTGGTGTATCAACTACGACCATGACAGCCGCAAGTGCCAGATTTACGAACAGCGTCCCCGTTTTTGCCGTGTTCAGCCCGATACCTTCAAATCCATGTTCGGGATTGAAGCCGTTGATTTCAACGAATTTGCGATCGCCTGTTGCCAGCAGCAGATTGCGGGAGTTTATGGCACATCAAGTCCTGAGTTGGAAAATTATGAACAAGAAATTGCTTCTGATTGAACTATTTCTACTAGGAATTATTTCCAGAAATTGCCCCTTGGGTTAGGGATTACGCCTCCCCCTAACAAATAATTCAACTCCAATTCAGCTTTTGAGGAAACTGACCAACTCTTCCAATTTAGACCAGGCGACACCACTATCAATAATCTCTTTGGCAGTGGTAACTCCCTGCTGGTGGTTGCCAAAGGGAACTAATTCTCCCACCTGCAAAGCCAGGGAAGCATTTAAAGCTACGGCATCCTGCTGTGCTGCCGTTCCTTTACCCTGAAGTACATTACGCAAAATAGCCGCATTTTCCTCTATTTCCCCCCCTTTGAGTTGCCGCAAAGATGCAGGTTTAAGATCCAAAGTAGTGGGGTCAATCGTTGCTGATGTAATTTGACCCCGATTAACCATCGCCAGGTCGGTTAAATCTCCTAATCCTGCTTCGTCCAGCTTTTCTCGACCATGAAGCACGATCGCATTTTCGATGCCGAGTAGATTCAAAGCCTCCGCCATGCTGTTAATAAACTGACTACTATAAACTCCGATTACCTGCCCTGTGGGACCCAGAGGATTGACCAACGGTCCTAAGAGGTTAAAGACCGTCCTGATTTTGAGGGTGCTGCGTAGGGGGGCAACGCTTTTCATCGCTGGGTGCCAGCCACGGGCAAATAAGAAAGTTACCCCGACATTTTCCACCGCCGCAGTAACTTTTTCTGGTGGTGCAGCCAAATCTACTCCCAGATATTCCAAGACATCTGCCGAACCAACTTTACTCGAAGCTGAACGATTGCCGTGTTTTGCTACTTTAATTCCCGCCGCCGCCGCCACAAAAGCGACCGCAGTAGAAATGTTAAACGTAGATGAGCCGTCTCCGCCAGTACCGCAGGTATCAATCACAGGATATGGATAGCTGAGAGAATCTTGCTGTAAAGACTGCTGCTTTAATACCTGTGCCATTCCTGCAAGTTCGGTAGCCGAAACTCCTTTTGCTTGAATCGCGGCTAAAATTGCGCCTGAGAGTACTTCTGGGATCTCTGCACGCAACCATCCACCCATTAGCTGTGCCGCCTGCACCTGAGAAAGAGATTCTCTATCTAAAAGCTGTTGTAATAGAGAAGTAAAATTGACCGAATTGGAATTGTCCATAATTATTTGAGTGAATTGAGCATTATTTCTCGCACGAGGTACAGGAGAAGATTTACAATTAAAAACAATATTCTTTTAGCTAGACTTGCTTAAAAATACATTTAATCCATGAAATATTTTCTCCGACTAAGCGCACTTTTGTTGCTATTGATTCTATTAATTTTTCCCGTTCCCGCTTTAGCAGGAAGTTCTTCTTCGGTGACCCCCTCTACTTTTAGCGATTTAGACTTTAAGAACAAAGATTTTTCGGGTAAAGTTTTGCAGAGCGTTGATTTTGCCAAAGTTGATCTCGAAGAAGCAAATTTTAGCGATGCAGATATTAGGGGAGCAGTATTTAACGCTTCCAATTTAGCCAACGCCAATCTTTCGGGAGCAGACTTTAGCTATGGTTTTGGCTACTTAACCAATTTTGACGGCGCAGATCTGACCAATGCTAATTTTCAGGAATCAATTTTATCTTTCTCCACCTTTAAAGATGCCAAAATAGACGGAGCAGATTTTACTTTTGCCGTTCTAGAAAGATGGCAGACAAAGCAACTATGCGAAAATGCAACTGGCGTTAATCCTCAGACTGGTGTGGATACTCGCGAATCACTGGGATGTAAGTAGGTCAGTTAACAGTCAACAGTCAACAGTCAACAGTCAACAGTCAGCAGATAATATTAGTACGAACGCTCGTTTTGGCAAGGGTAGTTCAAAGCATTTTTTTCCTTGCTCCAATAAATTATAAGTTTTGCAGTCATATGCTAGTGGCTGCATTTTTTTTGTGGCGATACGTATTGATCCAGTAATCGGCTTATAAGAACCTTAATATTGAGACAGCAGGGAAATGATGATTAATCTAACCTACCGCGGCATTAGCTACAAATCACCACTAATAAATCAACGGTTAGACTCGTCTGAGTCAGTAACTCCAGTATATAGATGCGGTTCTCAAGAGGCTCAAACAGGCGATCGCCTTATTTGCATTAGACCAATGAATTACTATACTTATCGGGGTGTCAGCTACAGTAAAAATTTAGTAGCGGATTTGCACCAGGGAATTTTGCTCGATATTGCTCGACAATAAAAAGGTTATTTATTTTTCGCTTTAAAAGCATGTCTCAAACAGTTTGGATCGCCAGACACGGTAATCGACTCGATTTTGTTACGCCAGAATGGTTCAACACTGCCGAGAGGCGTTACGATCCTCCTTTATCTGATGATGGTTTTATTCAGGCGGCAGAATTGGGGCAAAGACTAAAATCGACCAGCATCAAACATATCTTTGCCTCACCATTTTTACGCACGATTCAGACTGCTAATGAAGTAGCTCAAGTCTTGAATCTACCAATCAAGCTGGAAGCAGGGCTAGGGGAATGGCACAATGGCGAATGGATGACAGAATCCCCTGAAATTCATCCTCAATCCTTTTTAGAGCAGGAATATCCTCTAATTAACTGGGGTTATCAATCTTATTTATATCCTCAATATCCCGAAACCGAAGCAGATGTTAATCGCCGTACCGCAGCTACAGTTAGGCATCTATTGTCTCAATATCAATCAGATATTTTGCTCATCGGACATGGGGCATCTGTATTTGGGGCAACTCAGGGCTTGGTGGCGGATCTTCCTAATTTTAAAGTTCCCCTATGCTCCTTGACTAAAGTAGTGCAAAAAGGCGATCGCTGGAAGCTGGAATTTTATGCCGATACTGCTCACTTGAGTCAGACAGAAACTCAGATAAGATTAAATTGAGAATAAATTTGATCAGTTCAATCAGCCTACATAAACTAAAAATTCCAGTCAGAGCAATTAATACTCCCGACTGGAATCTCGGCAAACTTTTTGGCAAAGTCCATATTTTATTTATTGAAATCGACAACCTATTTGGATTGCAACTTTATAGTGCTTGACCAATTTTAGGCTCACTACCAGCAATTAGACGCTGAATATTAGTCTTATGGCGGAGAATTACATACAGTCCTGCCAAAGCCGCAAAAATAGAAAAGGCAATGGGCTGACCTAACAACAGCATTAAGACGTTAACCGCGATCGCGCCACAGATTGAGCTGAGAGAAACAATGCGGGAAAAACCAAGAATGACACCAAAGGTTGCCAAAGTTCCTAGACCAACCAAAGGATTCATGACTAACAAAACTCCAAGGGTAGTGGCGACGGACTTTCCCCCCGTAAAGTTGAGCCAAATTGATTTACTATGCCCGATAATGGCGCCTAACGCCGCTCCAGTAATCAGCCAAGGACGCCACTCAGCAGGTAATGAATCGCTAGAAACATGAGCGTAAACGATAGTAACTAGAGCTATAGCCAAAGAACCTTTGATGAGGTCGATCAGCAGTACAGCGATCGCCGCAGGTTTCCCTACCGTACGCAAAATATTGGTTGCACCCGTCGAACCTGAACCATGTTCGCGAATATCAATTCCCTTTAAGTAACGTCCCACCGCGTATCCCGTAGGAAGCGATCCCAGCAGATAAGCAGTCAGAATTAGCACGGTGCTAATAGCGAGGCTAAGAATCATGATTTATAAATTGATTAAATATTTAGTCACAGTTTAACTGCTTTTTGCGATAAAAAAACATCTTAATTGATTAATATAAATAATTAGTTGAAGCAGACTTATTTGTCGAAGCGAAAGCCAACCAGAGAGGAAATTTCAGCATTGATAAGTTTAGTCGGTCTTCTGTCTCATCTATGATAATTATCGGTAATAATTTATCGGCAATTAAACGTTCGGCACGCTGTACCAAAACTTCTGGTGAATCAAATAAGACCACACCACGATTGGTGCCAAAATCTCGCCGAGATATACCGAGGCAGTCTTCTAATCCTTTGCGCCATTCTCCCAAATTTTCTGGCGAATCTGTGAGGACTAAGACCTGAGTGCGATCGCGATATAGCTCATGCAGGATAGAGACAGCAGCAGAAGCCACTAAAATATTCTGTAGACGGCTACCCATGCTGTCTATTGCGCCCCTACCACCCTGAGTAAAAAACCATTCCTGCACTTTTTTGGCTTGATTTTGGTCGAAAGTACGACGTAGCTGCCAGGGCGCGCCATAATAATCGGGACTGTTGCAATATTTGTCTAGAAGCTGTCGTATGCGTCTGCTTTGATCGGCAAAGGCTGGCTCCGAAAATTGGGAGCTACTAGAGCGTTGGGAACTGCCTCTGGTTCTGCCAGATTCTTCTCGCCTTCTACCTCTATTGTCCCGCCGAGTAGCTTCTTCTCCCTTTCTTGGGGATCTGGTCTCTTCTCTTCTCCTTGTAGGCGGTGCTTCTGGGCGAACTAATTCTAATTTATCTGCTGCCGTCGCCAAATCTTGCAAACTACCTACTAAATATTCTTTGAAACCCTGAACTCTAATTGCCAATTCCTTGGATGAACCAGCAAAATTGTTCCGCATCTCTTGATTAATTCTTTCCTTACGCCGTTCTAGTTTCTCAATCTCTACCCGCAAGGCTGTTTTACGCTCTCTCAATTCTTGAGTTCCTGCTTCAATCAGACGAGCCATGCTTTCTTGCGCTTCTCGCATTTGGAGCTGGAGTAGCTGTTCCTTGTGGATTTTTAACTGGTTAATTTCTTTGACTAAATCAGCTTTTTGTTGTTTTAGCTGAGTAATTTCTGTCTCATCTGCCGATTGAGCCTCCTCTTGTTCTGCTGCTTTGTCTGGCTCATCTAACCAGCGATCAACAAACAGATCGGGTTCTGCTGTGGATTTATCATCAGACATTTCTGACTCATCCTCGATTTCTGACTCTCCACTAACCTTACTTACGACAGACACTTCTGACTCGGAAGTTGATTGCGCCAATTCAGAAGTCTGGTGAGCTGAATCATTGTCAGATTTAGCCTCTAGGGACACTTCCCTAGTTTTATCTTGCGCCCAAGCATCTTCAAAAATATCTGGTGCTGCTTCTGTCGGCTGTCTATTATCTTGAGGTGCGTCAGCTGATGGGACAGGTTCAAAAATATTGTCTGATTCAGGAATAGAGGAATTTTCAGAGTTCATGTAAATGTCAAACTTATAAAGGTAATTTGTTTACAGAGATTAATTAAGATTGCAAGAGCCAAACCCGATTAGTTTGAATCGCTTACTCTTGGTTCATCACGAGGATAATACTTATGTAGACATTCTGCCAAAGTTCGAGCATTGAAAATAATCGGCAGGAAGTGAATACTATTGACTTCTTTGAAATAGAACAAAATTGGTACTGGCGACCAAAATATCTCCCAGTTAGACCATTCGCTATAGGGAAAACTCCGAATTACCTTACCCGTTCGCAAGACCCGCAGCTCTTTGGCGGTAAATTGTAGTCTAATTAAAAATGTTTGAATCGTTAGAAATATCCCTAAAACTGCGATCGCCAAACCGAACCATTTTGCCACAAAGGCGCAGCCAACGGCACCGAGAATCAAAAACAGCGGGATTTTAAAATTGGGAGCTAGTTCGACGATTTCTGTGTAATTTTCTGACTTGATATCGGTGGTCATAGCTACAGACTTGATTAGGTTGATTTAGTTGGCTGCTAGTTCTTAGATTAGACCAAGATTAAGCAACTATTACTTAATACTTACTGCTAGCCACCACTGTTATTCTATGAGGTCACTTTTTATTTTAACAATGCGGCTAATTGTAACTTACATTACATTATTCAGCGACTAGCTATTCTGGTTATAACTGTAGACAACTGCTGTGAGATGCTGCCCAAAAATACTGTTAATTTAAAAACTGGCGACCCAAACCCTGGAACATAATCCAGGAGAGAAAAAAGTTACTAATAAAGATGGCAATCAAAGCCATGACGACAGCGGTAGTCGTGGATTCGCCAACCCCTTTGGCTCCCCCAGTCGTGGTTAAGCCCCAATTACAGCCAATAATGGCAATAATGCTGCCGAAAATAACTGCTTTGATCATGGCACTAATCAAGTCCCAAAGCTGCAAAAAAGACCTAATTGAATCGATAAAAGCAGCATTGGAAATACCATAGAAGAGATCGGCGACAAAAATTCCACCAATTAAACCCATTGCCAGGGATACGATGGTCAGGATGGGCAGCATTGCACAGCAGGCAATTAAGCGAGGAATTACTAAATAGTCGATCGGATCGCTCTTGAGGACATACAGCGCATCAATTTGTTCGGTAACTTTCATGGTGCCGATTTCAGCGGCAAATGCCGAACCTACTCTGGCTGCCAGAACTACCGCCGTTAAAACAGGAGCTAACTCGCGACTAAGAGCCAAAGCCAAGACTCCACCAATTGCTTGCACTGCACCAAAGTTGAGAAATTCGCGAGCAACCTGAATCGTAAATACCATGCCGACGAAGGTAGCAGTCACTAGGGCAATGACAACCGAGTCAGGCCCGACAATCTTCATCTGTTCTTCTGTATTTTGACGATGAAGTTTACCTTTTAATAAGTGAACTACAACCTGTCCAGCCAAAAATATTGCGGAGGAGGAACGTTCTAGCCAAATTTGAATTCCCTTATTAGAGGTTGTACTGCTCATTAATTAATCTCGCGACTGGATCGTTATTCAAAGACTTGTTTGCCATTAAACAACAGGAATTCTAAAATAGCATTTATTTCTTAGTTGCTTGTTAGACTGCCTAAAATTCGATTCCTGGTTGAGCTTTAACTCCCTGTTCGCGGAATGGATGCTTAATCAAGCTCATCTCTGTAACCAGATCGGCGATCGCAATTAATTTATCGGGTGCGCCTCTGCCTGTCAAAATAACGTGAGAATCTTCGGGTTTACGAGCTAATCCTTCTAATACAGTATCAACGTCCAAATATCCTAGCTTCAGGGCAATATTGACTTCATCCAATAGCACGGTACGATATTCGGGATTGAGAATATACTCCAGGCTAGTTTCCCAAGCCGCTGTTGCCTTCTCAATATCTCGCTCGCGATCTTGAGTGTCCCAGGTAAAACCTTCTCCCATGGCGTGAAACTCAAGCTGTTCCTCCCATTTGCCCAATACAGCCTTTTCCGCTGGTTCCCAAGCACCCTTAATAAACTGCACGATCGCCACTTTATAACCATGACCGAGCGATCGCATTACCATGCCCAGAGCAGCGGTAGTTTTACCTTTACCGTTGCCCGTATTTACAATAATTAAGCCTTTCTGGTCGATTTTTTCGGCTAGACGCTGTTCCTGCACCTCTTTGCGGCGCATCATTTTCTGTTTGTGCTGTTCGTTGCTGATGGTCATGATTACTGATTACTAATTACTGATTATTTGCGGCGCTTGAGTGTTGCTGAGAATATGATGACAGAGTTTATTGATTAATCTACTGCTAGACGTCTGTTGATTGCTAATTGTTAACTAAATCTACGCAGAGCTTTACCAGAGTTGCCTTTTCTTTACCTTGTCTATTGTCTACTAGCTGAATAATTGTTGATCGGCGGTCGCTGATTCCAGCTTGAATAGATTGTCCTCGATGTCTGATGAATCAATTTAATTAAGTCTCAATTCTCAACAATTTAGAGACTGTTCGTAAATAAAAGATTAAATGGCAATTTTGTCATTTCGAGCTAGGCGTTTAGACATTAAGTGAACCATTGCAATATAAATTAGAGATTCTCTGGTTTCGGGAAGCTTCTCATAATCGATTACCAAACGGCGTTTCTGAATTAACCAAGCAAAAGTTCGTTCGACAACCCATCTCCTGGCGCAGCGCATTCAAGTTGAAATCCTTGTTCTGTAATTACGATAGCTGGCTGTATCAAAATTGAACAAATCGTATAAAATGCAGCTAAAAATACTTCTCTGCTTATACTTAATGCAATTTTTTTACAACAGAATATTATTACTTTTTTATCTCTACAAAATTACCAAATTTTTATAAAATATTACTTTTATATTTATAGGTTTTTCGTAAAAAAAGTTTATTGTTCACAACTACTCAGCAACAAACTCAGCTAGTCTTTTTACTCCTTCCTTGATGGTGTCCATGTCGGTAGCGTAGGAAAAACGAATACAGCTATCGGTACCAAAAGCGATACCAGGAATAGCCGCAACCTGTTTTTGGTCTAGCAGTTCCTTACAGAATTCAAAAGAGCCAATACCTACCTTAGAAATATCGACAAATAGATAAAAAGCACCGTCTGGTTTTATGCAGCTTAACTGAGGGATATCATTAATTGCCTGGTACATGTACTGGCGACGCTCGGCAAAAGCCGCTAACATCTGTTTGACGCACTCTTGAGAAGATTCTAGAGCAGCGATCGCACCATACTGAGCAAAAGTACAGACATTTGAAGTACTATGACTCTGAATTCTCGTCATTGCCTTAACGATTTCCATCGGTGCAGCAGTATAGCCGACACGCCAACCCGTCATGGAGTGACTTTTAGCAAAACCGCTACAGGTGATCGTGCGGGCAAAAATTTCCTCATTGATCGAACCTATACTTAGATGTTCGGCATCGTCATAAAGGATTTTTTCGTAGATCTCATCGGCGACAACCAAAATATCCCGCTCGACAATTATCTTCGCCAAAGCTCTAACTTCTTCAGGACTGTAAACCATCCCCGTAGGATTGGAAGGGGAGTTAAAGATAAATAGCTTAGTGCGGGGAGTAATCGCCTGCTCTAATTGTTCAGGAGTAATCTTATAGTCATTCTCCGCTAGAGTATCTACTATGATCGGCGTACCATCTGCCAGCTTGACCATTTCAGGATAGCTCAACCAGTAGGGTGCAGGAATAATTACCTCATCCCGATAACCGATCAAAACCTGCATGAGGTTAAATAAAGAAAACTTTCCCCCATTGGTCACAATTATGTTCTCTGCCTGGTAATTCAGATTATTGTCTTGCTGGAGCTTTTTGGCGATCGCTTTTCTTAGGGCTAATTCTCCCGCCGCCGCGCCATAGCGAGTTTTTCCCTGATCGATAGCAGTTTTAGCCGCCTCGCAAATATGCTTGGGGGTAGGAAAATCTGGTTCTCCAGCACTAAAGCTACATACATCGATTCCTTCGGCTTTCATTGCTTTGGCTTTTGCGGAAATTGCCAAGGTAATAGAAGTGGATACGTAGTTGGCTCTAGCTGCTAATTCCATTTAATTCAAACTCAAGATACAAGATGTACTTCGGTGTTGCACCCAATAGGCTAATCTATAGTGTCGCAAAGACTAATCAGCATAACCGATATCCTGGCACTTTTCTTTACATTTGCGCCAAATGTCAGTAAATCGCGATATGTCAATCGTGTTGGGATTAAAGTTACAGAAACACTTTGTCCTAAAGGATAAGCTACGCAAATGCGTCATACGTTGAGGATTATGGGAATTATGAATATTGAGTGTTTACTTTGCTTTTTTAGTAATGCCGATTCCAGATTTTCAAACTTTGATGCTTCCTTTGTTAAAGCTGGCGGAAGATAAGCAAGAACATTTGTTTAAGGAAGCTATACCTTTCTTGGCAAATCAATTTCAGCTAACCGAGATAGAAAAAAGAGAATTGTTACCTAGTGGAAAACAAGCGAGGTTCAATAACAGAGTTTACTGGACTAAGACTCATTTAGAAAAAGCAGGATTACTTAGTTCCCCCAGAAGAGGTGCTTTTAAAATCACTACAGAAGGAGCGAACTTGTTAAACTGCAATCCTACATTTATTAACACGAAATTTCTAGAGCAGTACAAAAGTTATTCAGAATTTAGAAATTCTCGCAATAGCAGTTCTCTAAATGATAAATCAGTAGTAACAGAAGATATAGAACAAGAAACTCCAGAGGAAGCTTTGGAAAAAGTTCATCAACAACTAATAGAAACTTTATCTACAGACATATTAAGAACTATAAAAAAATGTTCTCCATACTTTTTTGAATTTCTTGTTGTCGATTTATTAGTAAGCATGGGTTATGGAGGTTCGAGAAAAGAAGCTGGTCAAGCGGTTGGAAAGTCTGGAGATGAAGGAATAGATGGCATTATCAAAGAAGATAGATTAGGTTTAGACGTTATTTATATCCAAGCTAAACGCTGGGATAATATTGTTAATAGACCAGAAATACAGAAATTTGCAGGTGCGCTGTTAGGACAAAGTGCAAAAAAAGGCATATTTATAACTACCTCTGATTTTAGTAAAGGCGCTATTGATTACGTTACTCGTATCGATAGTAAAATAATCTTGGTTAATGGAACCAGATTGGCGGAATTAATTATAGAGCATAACGTAGGTGTAACTTCAGTAGCAAAGTATGAAGTAAAAAAAATAGATTTCGATTACTTCATTGAAGATTGAATTTAAAATATGTTGGCGATCGCCCATTCGCCTCAACACAAACAAATAAGACTCTCGACAGATATATTTTGACTATTTGTTATATTCACAATAACTAATTTAGTTTATATACAAAATGATTAATTTAGGCTGGAGTTTAATTAGTATACTGGGCTTGCTAGATTTAGTAGTGGCTATCGGCTACATTGTTTTGACGATTGGTAATATCGTTGATGGATGGCGTTCGATTTCTACTCCTACTATAAAGTTTGCTTCTAGTTCTTAGGCTGTGTGAATTATTAGTTTGCCCTGCTTCTTTGTTTTTATCAGGGGTTATTCTATTGTTTCGGGGCTGGCGGTTAGATCCTATTTTGCAGCTTCAGCAACTCTTACTTCATCTAATTGTTAGTGTAGCGATCGCTAAAAATATAAGGAAATTGACTCAACCCCCGCATTAAATAAATATTGCCTATATAAAATGTTTTGCTACAAGCTATGGTTTTATGCTGGAAGCTTAAACTCTAATTATTTTTTCTCAACCAGAAGTTAAACGCCTCTACGGGATAGATATAGATTAATTACTCGTATAACTTTATCTGTGGGCAATTGATAATTGATAGCGAGGTGTCATAAAGAATGCACCTTGCTATATCCTCTAAGGTTTTCTTTTAGGAGAAGCAATTATCCATTGTCCATTACAAAACTAACTTACACCGAACTATTAGCCTGATTGGGATGGAAGTAATTATAAATTTCCTGTGCCAACCCAGGACCAATCCCAGGTGCTTCGGTTAGCTTGGCTACAGATGCCTCACGAATGTAATCGATTGAATGAAAATGAGCTAATAGCTGTTTCTGACGATGGAAACCGAGACCTGAAATTTCGGCTAAACGCGATCGCCTGCTGCTTTTGAGTCGCTGTTGACGATGAAAACTAACGGCAAAACGGTGAGATTCATCTCGTACCCGACGCAGTAGCTGGACTCCTGGCTGTTCGGCATCTGTATCTAAGGGTTTGGATTCTCCAGGTAAAAAGATTTCTTCTCTTTTCTTTGCCAAGCTGACTACCTTGACTACTTCTAACAGATCCAACTCTTGCAGCACGGCGACTACTGACGACAGCTGCCCCTTACCGCCGTCAATCATAATTAGATCGGGAAAATCTTGTTTTTCTCCCACCTGATGCTTAAATTCTGACCAGGGAATATTTTGTGATTCGGCATCGCGCTTATATTTACGAAAACGACGACCCAACACTTCTGCCATGCTGGCAAAATCATCAGAACGACCGACGCGGATATCGGGATTCTTGATTTTGTAATGACGG
>JBCBWB010000370.1:0-826 GCA_039817275.1 Cyanobacteria bacterium J06648_1
TCACAGAAGTTTTGGCGTAGGACATTTTTTCGTTCTACGGTATCTGGATCGATAAATATTAGGGTTGTCGCTTTGCCTTGCTCGTTCAAAGTTCTGGCGAGCAAGGCAAAGACTGGGAGCAAGCCAGCTTCCAGTACCACCGCATCCGATCAGGTAAAATTCTACCTGTTTATATACGGGGAGTATGATGGACTTGGCGTGAAGAATAGAGTAGTCAAAAGACATATGAGTAAATGTCATAAATGGTTTAGAAGTTTAATTGAAGCGGTAGAAAAAGATCCCACTTTGGACATCGAGCCTGAGAAAACCGCTTTTAAACTAATCCCCGCCAGGGCAAAGCAAACTAAACCAAGAACGAAGACTAACAATCTTATTTATGACCAACGGTCAGGCAAGCCCCGTCGTTTTACGGCGGGGACCCTGACCTAAAATCCAAAGCCTAAATAGCTTACAGGTTTATTTAAGCTGTAAAATACACATTTATTTAATCTCAGATAATGCCAAATTAAATATTTTACGATAACGTCATAGTAAATTTATAAGCAGTGTTTTTTGAGACGATATATGACAGATCAAATTATTCTGGTTATGCTCTCCGAGGCGGGGGGAGTTGGTAAAACAACAATCGCTGTCAACGTAGCTTATGAATGGAGTTTACGAGGAAGATCGGTTACGATAATCGATCTTGATAACAATCACAGTTTAGATGCTTTTGTTGGGTTAAAACCAGAGCGAGATCTACGGCAAACGACCGCTAGAATATTCGATCGCGATTTTAATGGTTCATGGCCCTTAAAATCTATTTTCGGCTCTGAATTGATTTCAG
>JBCBWB010000371.1:0-806 GCA_039817275.1 Cyanobacteria bacterium J06648_1
CAAGATGTAGATATTTTTAACGGCACTGTCTGGGATAACTTAGTCTATGGTAATCCCCAGGTAGAGCGATCGCAGGTCAAGCAAGCCTGTCGCATCGCTAGAGTCGATGAATTTATTCACGAGCTGCCCCAGGGCTATTTAACCGTAGTGGGAGAAAGAGGGGTCAGACTATCTGGTGGTCAAAAACAGCGTCTTGGTATTGCTAGAGCCTTAGTTGTCGATCCCGATATTTTAATCTTTGATGAGGCGACATCGAGCCTAGACTATGAGTCGGAGCGTTCAATTCAGCTCGCCATGAAGTCAATTTTGGGTACTCGCACCACCATCATTATTGCCCATCGTCTGAGTACTATTCGCGAGGCAGATAAGATTGTTGTGCTGGATGGGGGCAGAATAGTTGAAGTTGGTAGCCATACAGAGTTGCTAAACCATGGCGGAATTTACCAGCGTCTGCACTCCCTACAGGAAACGGGAGATATTCTTAACTAAGCTTCTCGCTAAATTTTTGCTGCCAGCTAGATGTTTTAGAGTCAAAAGCCAGGGAAAAAATCTTAGGTAATTCCTGGCTTGGCAAAACTCAACTAGCTATCACCATCAGCAGAATCGTCTTTCTTCACTTCAGGAACAATATCGGGGCGTTCCATGTTTTCCCAGCCAGCGGGGCGTTTGGAATTGTACCAGGCGATCGAGCCAATCGCGACAGCGGCGATGAAACCGATCACATATACCGCCACAAAATAGGTGGGGAATTCACCTGCTACGGCAAATAGTAAATTCATATTTTGAAAAATAGTTTTTTATATTTA
>JBCBWB010000372.1:0-802 GCA_039817275.1 Cyanobacteria bacterium J06648_1
AGTGACCTTGGTGCTATTGGGTATTTTCACGCAGCAGATACAATTGCGATCGCGTCCGTTGAAAATAGCTTTAAACTCATTGCTCTCAAGGGTTTACTAGAACATCAACTTCAAGACAAAGATGCACTGACCCTCAACGACAACGCTGTTAAATTAATGCAGCTAATGGATTCGCTGTTGTAGTTGATATTTGTTAGTTGTTAGTTGTTAGTTGTTAGTTGCTTAACTGAAGGCAGAGCCTTCAAACCCTAGTTCCCAGGTTGAACCTGGGAACTAGTTTAATCCAATATATTTAAATCCTAAATTTTAACCCTTAGTAGATATATATCTTTAATCCGAAATCCTGTAACAATTTCAACTCCTAACTCCTAACTCTTAACTCCTAACTCCTAACTCCTAACTTTTAACTCCTAATTATTTTAGTAAGTTGCTTTTAAACGATTTAAAAGATATTCTCCCGCTGTTATTGGTGAATAAATAGGAGATTTATCAGTTTTACAACTTTCAAGACAAGCGATTTCTGTATCTTCATTAGGATGACAGAAAAACGCTACAGAATATCTAGAAAATTTAACTTTTTCGTCATTAGGAACCATGACTCGATGCTTCGTCGAGCGAAATACATCATTTGTCCAACGCTGCATTAAATCACCTGTGTTAACTAATATACTATCAGTAATATTTGCTGCTGCAATCCATTCTCCCGATGTTGTTTGTATTTCTAATCCTCCAGCATCATCTTGAAATAGCAAAGTAATGCTTCCATAATCGGAATGTTCACCAGCGCGAATTTGTCCGGGTT
>JBCBWB010000373.1:0-801 GCA_039817275.1 Cyanobacteria bacterium J06648_1
CGAAGTTTGGCTCGACGATCATCACTGGATAATTGATAAGCTACTTTATGTTCGTCAGCACTATGCTTATGGAGCGCAGTATGATTACTTTGACAACCCTAATCTGGTCGGTTGGACAAGGCTAGGCAATGAAGAAGATCGACAGGCGATGTCTTCGACTAGCTCTGCAATCGCCGTAGTGCTTAGTAACGGTTGGGGTGGTACAAAATCGATGGAAGTGGGACAACCCAATACGACCTTCTATGACATCACCGAGCATATCTCAACAACTGTCACCACCGATGAAAATGGTTGGGGTAATTTTAGCTGTAAAGGTGGTTCGGTCTCAGTTTGGGTCGAAAACATTTAGCATTTAGCAATCAACAATCAACAATCAGCAATTAGCAATCAGCAATCAGCAATCAACAATCAACAATTAGCAATCAGCAATCTCTTGTACCGTTTAGTAGTTAGAGCCGAACAAATAAAACCAGAGCAGATTAATCTTGATGCTCAACAGTTGCACTACCTGCTGCGGGTGCTACGGTTAGGCAATGGCGATCGCTTTCTCGCTTTAGATGGCATCGGTAACTGTTGGTTGGCACAGATTGAGGCTAGTAACGCCAGGATCGTCGAATCAGTGGAAATCAAAACTGAATTACCTGTCGCTTTGAGTCTGATTACCGCCTTGCCCAAAGGAAGCGGTTACGAGCAAATATTACGCTGCTGTACCGAGTTGGGAGTGAGCAGTTTTCTACCCGTGATTAGCGATCGCACAATTATTAAGCCCAAAGCTAGCAAGGTAGAACGCTGGCGCAAAAT
>JBCBWB010000374.1:0-788 GCA_039817275.1 Cyanobacteria bacterium J06648_1
GAAATTGTTTTGGAAAATAACATAATCGATCCCCTTAATTAAATAAGTATTTTAGACGTCGAAATTATATATTTAAAATTGCCAAATCAGCTTCCAAGAAACTTGGAATTCTCTTTCGATGTAAAAATTATTTTACGTCTGCTCAGCTTTTGAAGCTTTATGTGGGTTTGATCCGCCCCCGCCTGGAATATTGCTCTCATGTCTGGGGAGCTTCCTCTTTTACTTCCCTTCTTGATAGAGTTGAATCAAAGGCATTTCGTCTCATCAATGACCCCGTCCTAACCTCGTCCTTGGATAGCCTCTCACTACGTCGGAAAGTTGCCTCTCTCTCCCTCTTCTATCGTTATTTCCACGGTCGCTGTTCCAGGGAGTTGGCAAGTTGTGTTCCTCCTCCTTTGAGGCGTCCAAGGAGCACACGCCAAGCAGCCAATGCACATCCGCATTCCGTTGAGATTGTCAACTCCCAAATCAACAGGCACAGCGACTGTTTCTTTGCATCTGTTTCTCGCCTCTGGAACTCTCTTCCTTCGTCTGTTTTTCCAAGCTCTTACAATCTTTCTCTCTTTAAGAGGCAGATCTGCCGTCACTTGAGAGTTCGTCCCTCTTAAGTTTTTTGTTTTGTTTTGTTTTTTACTTTTTTATATTTTTAGGGTATTTATAGTTTTTAGTTTTTAATTTTAGATTTAGGTCCTGTGTGCCAGATTAGGGCGTCCGCGCCCGTCGCACAGTGTTTTGCATAAAAAAATATGTTACTAATCAGGTTTTTTCACATGTCCTCTGTCCTTCTG
>JBCBWB010000375.1:0-785 GCA_039817275.1 Cyanobacteria bacterium J06648_1
CAGAATTGTCTTCTAAACGATTTCAAGATTTTTGGCTGGATTGATTTAGAAGACGAGATCGCCCGTGAAAAATTTGTCGCGATCTTTATCTCCCCCGCTTTTTTTCGCTCTCCAAATAGTGTGTGAATGTACAATAATCCTCTCTTCTATCCATCTATAGTACATATATTCTACTCATTATAAATGCTCTTATAGCGAGTAACAACGAGATTAAAATGACTGCACTTATTGCTATATATGCTTTTCAAACTTCTATTTTAAGAGTACAATAGTAGAAAGTAGCTAAACTAGTAACTAAAATTAAATTAAGATGTTAGTTGACCTTAAGGCAATCGCTCATAGAGTTACTGATGACGAGCTTTTGCAGCTTTCGAGCGACAATCCCGAAACCAAATTTGAAACAACGAAAGAGAGAAAGTTACTAGTTATGTCGCCGCAGAGCCGAAGGCTCAGATCGTCGTCTTCGACGACTGGCAATGCAGCAGCATTGCGCGGTAGTAATAGTGGGAAGAAGAATTCGAGCCTAATTGCACAAGTTTGGCTTTGGAACGATCAAGCGGGAGCTGGAGCGGTTTTTGATTCATCTACAGGTTTTATTTTGTCTAATGGGGCAATTAAATCACCCGATGTTAGCTGGATCGAATCAAGTCGCTGGAACGAACTTACTCCAGAACAGCAGGATAAGTTTGCGCCGCAGCGCGAACGCGCAGATCGTCGTCCTACGACGACTAGAAGGCTTCCGCCTTCGCATCCCGATTTTGTGATCGAACTGCTTTCACCTAGTG
>JBCBWB010000376.1:0-782 GCA_039817275.1 Cyanobacteria bacterium J06648_1
CCGCTTACTGCAAAGCGATCTCTTTATCCCTTTTTATGGAAAAGAACAATTCTCGATACAACCTTCTCTCTTTATTCAGAGATGTGGAAGGGTCTACTCCTAAATCTATGCCTTACCCATAAGTACTGAAACGCGAATAAAAACAGGTATTGTAGCTTTTGGGAGAACTAAAGGAAATTAGTCAATGAGATCGTGGGGTTCGCTGGCGTTTGCCCTCGGTCGCGGTCGGCGGGTGCTGCTGTGGCTGCCTGCTGGCTCTCGTCCTCCTGTTTGGGCTGGGGTTTCTTGGTCTGTGTCTGGCGTTCCTGGTGGCGCGAGAAGCAAAGCTTCTCCAGTCGTGCGCGAATCGAAGATTCGCCAGTCGTCTTACGACGATCTGAGGCGAAAGCCTCTGCGACGACGATCTGCGCGAATGCGCTGCGTGGCTGGGCGTTCCTGCTCCTCGTGTGGTGTCTCTTTCCTTGTTTTAGTCGGTTTGCTCGCTTCGTTTCTCGTTCTTGGCTTGCTCGTTCGTCGGGCGGGGACGACGCGAAGCTAGTCCTAAAGGATAAGCTTCGCAAATGCTTTAGTGCAAGCCCCATCACTCCTCACTCGCGTTGGGCTAACTCTCTGACTCTTCAATTGCCTTTGCGATCGCTTGTCTGGCGAACTCTTGCCAACTATCAATGTTCTTTAGCTTTTCATCCAGAGATGGAGGAAGACGAAGAGTAATTTTTGCTGTACATGACTCGCCAGACAAGCGATCGCAAAGGCAATTGAAGAGTCAGAGAGTTAGCCCAACG
>JBCBWB010000377.1:0-777 GCA_039817275.1 Cyanobacteria bacterium J06648_1
CCGTTTCTGTCTCGGAATTGGAGATGTAATTATAGTTGGCGAACCAGTGTAGGTGATTGAGAGCTAATTTTTGGCTAGGGGAGGCCGCTTCATACAGCGGGCTACCGTACAGCAATGACTGCTTGGGTTTACTCCAGTAGTGCAGGCTGTTGCGAGAATAGTCGAAGCTACGACACAGCTGATCTATTTTCTCGGTGTAGTCGGAGTCGGAGTTGTTACGGTAAGTCGTATCGATTAATTTGGTGACTTTTCTGCTGGTAAAACTAGCAGGTTTTAAGGATATAGCAGTCATTGTTGCTCCATAGTAAACATCGTTGTCAGAGATTACTCCGCCGTCCTAAAGGATACCGCTCCGCATATAAAACGGAGCAACGACCCCGCGCCGACGCAAGGGAATGCGTTGTGATACGGACACATGCGGCACGGACGCTTTGCGTCCCAGTCGTAGACGATCTGCGCCCTTGGCGCTGTGCCTTTGTACTCTGACCGTTGGTCAATCTTTCGACGCGGGGTCAGTCGCGATCGCGTGCAAAATTAAGTAGCTACCAAAGAATTTCTACAGAATCACTGTTGGACAGCCAGATGCTCGACTAAAGCAGAGACGGTCGGATAGTCGTAAAATAAAGTCGGATCGATTTCTCCCCCCAACCAGTCTTCTAAATCGCCAGTCATAGCGACCGCTGCGGAGGAATCTAGTCCATAACGGTCAAACGGAACGGTGACATCAATTTCATCAGGCTGTGTCTCCAGTAAACCTGCCAGGTAGGTTACAATCCA
>JBCBWB010000378.1:0-776 GCA_039817275.1 Cyanobacteria bacterium J06648_1
AGCTAATAGCACAAGTCCTATGAATCTAACATCTTGCACCATTCTTAACAAGCGCCTCGGAATCAATTCCAAGGCTGATATACAAAGTACGTTAAAACGCACTAAAACCCTTACCCAGTCTGATTTATCAGACTTTGTTTGTGAGCCTGGGAATTTATTCCAAGGCGCTTGTTAAGAATGGTGCAAGATGTTAGATTCATAGGACTTGTGCTATTAGCTTTGGGTTTTCAACCCAAAGCGGTATAAGAGGATGTTTCAAAAGTCGGATTTAATACTTTACTTGGCGACTATAAGTCGCACGCCATTTGCTCATGGGGGAAACCCCCAAGACCGCAATGGCTTAGCTACACAAGCAAAACCCGGCGACCTGGGTTAAAACATATTAGTCCACGGAGGTGGTGAGACTAGTTGGGGGTGTCGGTTTCCGTCCCCCAAACTAGCGAACCCGAAGGGACTTCGCCTGTGTAGTAGAGCCATTGCGTTGCGGAGGTTCCCTCCGTTGTAGCAAATGGCGTGCGGTTTTAACCGCCGGATACTTTTAAAACATCCTCTAAGGAGAGGGAACAAGAGATTTATCGAGTTATTAATAATATTATTATGAAGTTAATGACGAAAAATGCCGAAGATAAATATCAAAGTGATTTGGGATTGAAGTATGATTTAGTTTTTTTTAGCAACTGCAGGAAACTGCTTCTATTAAATATTTTGAAATTTATCAAAGGGATATTTGTGACAGATTTATTATTACAGAATGTCTTTATGGAGAAAAAATTAAG
>JBCBWB010000379.1:0-774 GCA_039817275.1 Cyanobacteria bacterium J06648_1
GTAGTTGCCAGCCTGAGCATTGTTAGCGATCGTAATAATTACCCCTCCCAATAGTGCAATACCGATACCGATAATGTTTCTGGGAGACAGCTTTTCCTGATACCACCACCAAGAAATTAAGCCTACCCAAATCGGATTGGTAGTAACTAAAACTGTCGAAGCCGCGATCGAAGTGTAAGAAAGAGAGGCGATCCAGGTAGCAAAATGAATACCGAGACATAACCCTGCGGCGATCGCTAAATAATAAGCCTTGGGTTGAGAGCGATTGAGCTTAAAATTCTTCCAGGTAGGCAATAAAATCAGCGCCGACAAAATCATCCGCGCCGCCGCGAGAAACAGGCTAAAACCAACCTTACTGCTAGGCTCAACCGCATCAACCGCCAAGCGTATCCAAATAGCCGCCAGAGAAACCCCGATAATGCCCACTACTACGACAATGAGGATTTGCGATCGCTTGGGCTGATTCATCTGTCAGTCAACATTTATGATTAGATATATAGACAGTCTCATTCGTTTTACTTAGAGTCACGTTATTGGGAAGTTAAGCAAGTGACAGCAGTAGTTTTAAACTTAGAACAAGTCAATTTAACAGACGAACAGTTTTACCATCTTTGTCATGCCAATCAAAACTGGAACTTAGAACGTACTGCTAGAGGAGACTTAGTAATTATGCCACGCAGAGCCAAATGGCTCAGATCGTCGTCTCCGACGACTGGCGATGCGATTGCATCGCGCAGCGGAGAAAGCGGACAAAGAGAAGCCGACCTAATTACC